>JAUYEC010000182.1 GCA_030691585.1 Candidatus Omnitrophota bacterium | reverse complement strand
GTCGGAGTGGTAATAATTCGTCGTCCGTATTCCGTCGTTCGTCGTCCGTATATCGCAAACCCTATTAGCCCCGGAGAAGATGTGCTTTGAGGTTGAACCGGAGGGGCCTATTTCAAAGAGCGAGCCGATGTATACCGTCGTTCGTCGTCCGTCGTTCGTCGTCCGTTTTACCCTTCCCCCGTCGCCGTCATAGGTAAAGGCCGCGGAAGCCGAAGCCGGCGGATTTGATATAGCCCAGCTTACTGCTTTTGGGCAATAAAGATAATAGGCAACGCCAGGTTTTAATACGGTAAATTCTTTTTTAGCGGCGGAACATTCCTGGAATGAACCGCTTGAGGCATTATAGAATAAAACCTTGGAATAGTTAACTCCTAATTTTAGCGGCGCAAGCGCTGTTTCAACGGCCGTATCCATACTTTTAGGGGAAAATATAAGATCTGTGCCAGCCGCAAGCGATACGGCCTTGGATAAAGGCAGTATTCCGGTCACTGAAAGGACAACCGGCATTGCACTATTGATATATATTTGATAGCCCCGGCCGTATTCAAACGTGTCAAACTGATCGTATTTGGCAATGCCGGCATAATGTTCGAATTTCTTGGCTGCGGGATTATACCGCGATACCTGGTCGTATTTGCCGGATATCCCGGATAGGACCGAAGAAATTTTCAGGTCGGGCGGCAGTATCGGCAAGGAAATAAAGTTCCATCCGGGATTTAAAACCAGATCAACGGTTATCGTCTGAGCAACAGGCGCGGAGGATTTATCTTCAGTCTTGACCAGGCGATTTTCAGGATCATAAAATAAATTTAAATCGCCCTTTTTGGCCATGTTGCCGTTGTCGTCATAGGAAATCGAGATTGCTTCGGCGCCCGCGGCGCCTCGCAATGACGTAACGGCATGGGGCAGTTTTCCGTTCTGCCCGTAGGACAAACTCATCCCTTCCTTCTGCGTCATGTTACCGATCGAATCATATATATATTTAAAATCACCGTAGGCCCCCTGCGCCCGCGTAAGACGGTTCAGATCATCATATTGGAAAGATTGCGTGGCGGTATTGATATAATCCTTAAGTTCACTTACATTGCCTGCTTTATCAAATTGATAACTAAGGTCCTGGATCTTGCCGTAAGGCGATTGGGTCTCCAGGTTTGAAAGTCTCAGGGTCTTTGCGTCATAATTATATTTTGTTTCGGAGCCGTTGCCGTACTTGATCAACGCAATCTGTCCGGTCGCAGTGTATTCAATTTTTGAAACATATTCTTTTTGTCCGTTTACTTTTTCGATTCCCTGTGGATTATAGAAATAGGCCAAAACCTCTCCGTCAGGATACTTTAATGCCGCCAGCCTGTCTAAAGCATCATAGGTGCGCTCGACCATATAGGCTCCCACTCCGGAAACGGATTTAATCGACTTTACTTCTCTGCCCAACTCATCATAGAAGAAATCGGTAAAACCGGATTGATCGGACACTTTGGATAGACGGCCAA
The DNA here is from genome assembly GCA_030691585.1 of Candidatus Omnitrophota bacterium. Taxonomy (GTDB): domain Bacteria; phylum Omnitrophota; class Gorgyraeia; order Gygaellales; family Profunditerraquicolaceae; genus JAUYEC01. The sequence goes on along the minus strand of JAUYEC010000182.1, from coordinate 7,645 downwards.
TACAATTATGCTTTTCCGAATCATCATAGGAATATAAGGCGATTGTTTCGGCCCCTGCGGGGCCACGCAATGACTTCTTTACCAACCTGTTGATATTATCGTAGTCAAAGACTAAAACCTGGCCCTTGGCGTCAGTCTGCTTTACCAAGTTTCCGGCTTTATCATATTCATAATTCCAAATACCCATGTCCGGGTCATCCATCCGGATCTTACGGCCAAGCGAGTCATACCGGATATCGGTAACGTTGTTTTGATTATCGGTAAGCCGGGTAAGGTTCCCGAGAATGTCGTAAACATACAGCGTCTTATAGATCTGCCCGGAATTATTTTCTTCTACCTTGGTAATCCTTCCATAAGCATCGTAGTATTCGGACGTGGAATGCGCTTTTGCATCGGTAAATGTCTTTTTCCATAGCGTATATGCTACTTGAGAACAAGAGTTGTCTGGGTTATCCACGCGGACCAGGCGGCCGAGACTGTCATATGTATAGGTAACGTGATGAGTCGCATAATCAGGAGGCGCAAATTCCGCGGTCGCGTTTACAAAATATGGCAGATATTTTTCCTTTATTGATCCGCGGGCATCATACTTGACGATACCGGAGATGACCTGGCGCGCCTGCCCCTGCGGCCCGGCCTGAGCGGGAGATTTGATTTCGACGACGCGGCCCAATCCGTCGGAAAACTGATAAGCGGCCAAGTATTCCGGGGCCACGCCATAACCGGCTTTGACTTTCTTGGTTATCTTGGCCGGGCACCTGCTCAAATCATACTCGTAGGCGACGCCGGGAGCATTTTCGGCATCAAGAGGGCCGATACCTTTAAGCGGCCTGCCAAGCGCATCATAAATATTGTATGATTTTTGTTTGTTCAGGTCTTGCGCGGATTTTACCTGCCCCGGCAGGCCGCTGCCCGCTATTGCGTCGGCAGTAGACTCATTAATACCGTAATAGACGGTTTCGGCACTGTGCCCCAAGGCGTTAGTGATCCGCACCGGATAAGACCGGGAATCGTCATATACCGTAACCGCCTTCCTGCCCAGAGGGTCAGTCTTGGAAATAAGATTGCCGTAGTCATCATACTCATAGAATACAGATATCCTTTCTTCGGCGCCGGTTATTGGATTACGCAAGAGAGCTTCTTCTTTAGTTAACTTGCCTGCCGATGGGACATCGTCAACATTTTTGTTACCATCATAATAAAACCATTTTTCAGATACTTTTTTGCCCGATGGATCCAATAAATAAGCATATTTAGGCTGACTTAGCAACCGAATGTCTTTATTATAAACATATTCCGTGACCTGAGTCTTGTTGTCTTCTCCTATGCCAGCGTCGCCATAGGAAAAAACTTTTAAGGGATTACCGTATCCGTCATACTCATACTTTAATTGCGTGTGCTTGAAATTGTTTACGTTGGACGGATCATAAATAAAATTATCTGCTTGGGCAAGATATGGAAAATTGATACCTGGATAAAGCTGCGCCGATTTCCAGGTATTCTCCGCTTTGCTAAGGACATTACCGGACGCATCTTTTTGCTGCTGCCTGGATAAACGGCCCTTGTAAATACTGTCCTGGTTGAAATAGCTTTCGCTGTAATTGCCTTCCGCGTCAATTGCTTTTACATAGCCAAATCCGCGGAATTCACGCTCTGCCGAATCAAAATAACCATCGCTGTAGCTATAACTTGTAGAATAAGAACTACCAAGCCCGTCTGAAGCGGTGATCTTCGAAACCGTCTGCACGGCAAACGGAAGTTTTCCAGTTTTATTCGGATAGTAATTGTAATATCTCGTGGAAGGAGTGTATTCTATCGCTGACTCACCGCCGAGGCCGTTAGCGGCTTTTACCAACAAATCTGCGGGGCCGGCAAGATTAAGATACGCCTTTTTGTACCCGTCTTTTGCGATGCAAATATCCACTACGCCGTCACCATCGAGATCCGCCAAATATCTGCCCTGGTCGCGGCCGTCAGAATCAACAAAATCCCCATCAGGGATGTTAAACGAATCATCCCTACGCCAGCCTGAACCTGTATTTAAATAAACTGCGTGGTAACCGCTTCTGGCAATTACCAGATCCGAAAGCCCATCCCCATTGATATCCACAAGCATCCTGCCCTGGTCGCGGCCGCCGCTTGAGAAATCGCCGTCAGGAATATTAAAAACATCATTTCTTACCCATCCGGAACCGGTATTCAAATATGTGGCTTTATGGCCGTCAGAAGCAACCAACCAATCCGCCAACCCGTCACCGTTTATATCGGTTAAACGCCTGCCGCCGTCTCCTGAATTAGTGACAAAATACCCGTCCGGTGAATTCCACCGGTTATCCTGCCGCCATCCGCTGCCGGTATTCATATAGGTATTTACGCTTCCGGGGTCATGGTCCCAATTGCGTAAGCTCCAGCGAATATCATCCATCGCAACCGAAAGATCATTCAGCCCGTCGCCGTTAAGATCAGCGAAACGTTTCCCGCCGTCAAGTTTATTGCCGTAAACAAAGTAGCCATCAGGGAGGTTCCACTGTGGAGCTTGAGCCCAACCGGGGTTAGTCCGGTCAAGGTATTTAAATTCATAGGCGTCTTTATGCCGCCCGCTTGCGCCTGTCGCCGGGTCCCAAAGTGTACCGGCGAGCATTTCGGGAATGCCGTCGCCCGTCAGGTCAACCAAACGCCTTCCATCATCCCAAAAGACGCCAGCTCCCACGCTATAAGCAAAATAGCCGATAGGTACCGGCCACCATTCAGGCTTAGACATAAAACCATCCGCAGTATTAAGATGGGTTTCTCTCAGGTATTGCCTGCCGTCGGACTCAGAGGGATCATAGCAGGCAATAACAAAATCAAACATACCGTCGCCGTTTAAATCATAGACCCTTCTTCCTTTATCGTATCCGGAATTAATAAAATCTCCATCCGGTATATGCCACTTTTCCTGGTCTGCGGACCATCCTCCGGTGTTGGAACAATAGGTAAAGGTAAGCGCGGGGGATGCGGTTTGACCGTCGCTCCCCAGCTCAACTACTTTGCTCAAGAGGCTTCTACCTGTGGAAGAACTGTAAGAATAAAGAAAATTATAGCGGCGAACAAGCCGGGACTGGCCGAAGTGAACTTCGATAGATGAAAGCCTTTGGTCCAGCTTGATCTGGTCGCCGATAGCGTAACTGAAAGAAATATCATTCCTATTTTCATAGCTGAACGCGACCCTATAATTAGCAGGCAGGCTTCCCTTATCGTTAGCGGTATAAGATATATCTTTTAGATAAAGAACATTGCCCTGTTGCGGATAATAAGTAACAGATAAATAGTTGCCTTGAACATCGCATATCTTATCAAGAGCCCAGGAAAAAGTTCCTTTAGCAGTATTAAGACGTGAATTGCCGCTTGTGCCAAAATAATACTTTCTTCCCGATTTGTCGACGCCTTCCCATGAATTTCCCGTAAAAACATATTTAATAAAACCGCCTTCGATCTTACTTCTGTACTCATTCGTACCGATATTGACCAATTCCTCAGAAAAGGCCGCGAATGTATCATTCGAATCGTATTTCGGAACGCCTTTTTTTGTGGAGCGAATGATTGAACCCATATCCATAGACCAGCCCATGCCTAAAAAGCCGTTCCCCGAACTGCTGTTATAGTTTATGCTGATGGGCGGCTTTATGTCCCTTGCCCCGCCGGGCAAATATATAGGAATGCTCATCTGGGCTCTGCCTGTAAAAAGATCAGGCGAGACAGACTCCAAAATACGGTTGAATTTATCGCTTGCCGTATGGTTTTCCTTTTGGAAAAAAGTGGCGGAGGCACCGCCTCCTGAAGAAACCGCACCGGCCGCCATAAGCTTCATAGGGGCCGCTCCCCCGGCCGGAACACCATGCCCCGTCATGTCAGGGACCTTTCCTAATTGCTCAAAATCTATTCCTTGAGGGACGGGCGGGATCTGCTCTCCTTGCTCGGCAAAGCTTACGTCTCTGAGGCAAACGAGGCTAAGGTGAGTGACGACTAAAACCAGGCTTGTGATCCTAAATAGCTTTCTTTTCATAAATTATAATGGCGCAATCGGCTTCCTATATACATAAACTTCTGTTTGCTTCGAATCATTTCCTTTTGAATTCCTCACTTCTACCTTAATAGCATGCCGTCCGGGCTGGGCCGTCCATTTATAAATAGGATTTTTGGACCAAATCTGCTTTACAGCGCCGTCTATCGAGAATTGATATTCTACGGCAGAAGCATCATTAGCGACCGTTGCCGAAATACTGACGACCTCGACTTCATTAAAACCTGCCCCGTCCTGCGGGATAAAACTGATAATTCTTGGCGGCTCCGGTTCAGGTAAAGTACCGTAAATCTTTACTTCACAAATGATCGGATAAGTATTCTGGGCCTTGTTGATATAGATGCGCACATAGCGGTATGAACCGCTTAGGGCATGCTCTTTTGTCGTAGCGCCTGCGGAAGATTGGCCTGTTTGCAGGTTAACCCAGGTAGAGTTATTGGTTGAACCCTGGATAACGTAGTCAGTGCTGCCGTAGGTGGAATTCCAAAAGATGGCAATCTTGGATAAATTGCCGGTTTTTCCCAGGTCCATGGATAACCACCAGGAGGTGACTGCAGGTACTGGCGGGGGTTTGGGCCTGGAGCCCATGCCCATGGTGAAAAAACAAAGGATAAACAGGCAGAGTAAAAACCTAACTGTAGGGACAGGTTTCAAACCTGTCCCTACAAGAATATGGCTTATGTTTTTCTTCATATATTAATTCCCCTGCCAGTAGGTAGAGGTGTTTTTATCTGCGGCTGCTGATGCCGGATGAGACGCGTTTGAGCCGGATGCGCTGATAGAAGAAATCCCAAGCTCAGGATCAGCTGGAAGAACAGCGTTGTTTACAGTAACATTGATCTGGGCCTGTTTGGAGTTGTTCTTGGCATCATAGGCAATGGCTTTTAGGGCGTGGCTGGCGTTTGTGGCTGTTGTGGTGTCCCAGGAGTAGGCGTAAGGCGAAGTAGTATCAGCAGATTGCAGGCTGTTATCCACATAGAACTCAACCTTGGCTACTCCTATATTATCCGTGGCTTGAGCTTGGATATTCACACTTCCGGAGACAGTAGAGTTATTTGCTGGAGCAGAGATGGAGATTTGGGGAGGTGTGGTATCGGCTGGCTGCGGCTTGGGCCTGGGGCCCATGCCCAGCGAGAAGAAAGCCGCTAAAAGCATAACTAGGGTTAATTTAGGCCATATCATAATGTTTTTACCGCAAAGAGACAAAAAAAAGAAGGTCATTAGACTGACCCTCTGGTTAACCTCCATTAACCGCGAGTTCTACTATCGGCATAAGACGTCCCTGTTGTGATACGTCTAAGCTGCTGTATGGCGGGTTTAAACCCGCCATACAAATCTTCGTAGGGACAGCATATTATGCTGTCCCTACACAATAGAATATATACCGCATAAGTGCTTATCTGTCAAGATGTTTTATGCCTGTTTGGTTTCCTGCTTAGAATTTAGCCCCTACTTTAACGCCGTATTCCGTGGAATTATTTTTCGGCTCATATCCATAAGCGACAATCGTTCCTGATTTCACAATATTTGAATCGTTTGATTTTGCAATATTCCAGTATCTTACAAAGGGCTCGATTATTAGATCAAATTCTTCTCCATTTCTTTGCAATTTGATTGATCCCCTAAATCCATATCCCGTTCTTTGCGTATTCCTAAGATCGCTGTAGTTCGCATTGTAATCGCTCAAACGACTTATTTGCCTGCCCCACCAAAAAATATCATACTCCGCCCTTGCCCCGATAGTCCAGTCATTTTTAATATCCACAACACCTTCTATTCCCACAGGGCTGTATATGTAGTTAGACTCTCTTTCATAGCCGCCAGCGCCAGTCGAGCTTATTTTTCCGGATGAATCATCATTCAAATACCGGTAACCGACCCCAAAATACGGCGTAAGCACGATTTTTTCTAAAACCGGAAAGTCATATCCTCCCAATCCTCTAAATTCAAACGAATAATCCCGGATGCTATCCATTGTGCCTGAATTTTTATAATCTACCCGGCCTATACTCCCTCTCCCTTCCGCTTTCAGCATCAGATTATTATGATAAGCATAAGAACCTGTCAGGCCGTACATCATGCCGTTTTCTCTCATCACACCCGGCTCTCTGTACGAAAAATGATATATTTCGGGAGCTAACTCCCAGGTCAAGTCTTTTTTATCCTGTAAAAGTAAATATGAAACATCGCTCCGTTACCCATAGTTTTATACTTTTACCAATTCCAAATCCTTCAACTGAACAGGCTCAGCCGCCGGTATTTTTTGTTTCCGGCATAACGCACGCAGCCCGTTCAACTCTTCTATTATCTTTGGCGTCATCTTTAGGCCATGCCAATGCGCAGACACATCAATTAGGACGGCGTAAACTAAACTTAAGCAACTCTTTTCCGTCGGAAAACGGGGGATTACTTTCGTCCGGCGCTTACTCTCTCCCAGTAACCTCTCTAAGAGATTTGTGGAACGGATACTCTTGCGATGCGTTGCCGGGAATTTTAATACACAGAGCACATCCTCAAGGCTTTCCTCAAAGCACTCCATCGCCGACGGGAAATCATCATGAAACCGCGCAATTATATCCTTGGATATTTTTAACCCTTCAGAATAGTCTTTCGCGTAAAAGGCAGAATGAATCAGCCTTTTCATCTTGGTATGGATATCCTTCGGCAACTTGCTCAAGATATTCCTCATCTTATGCACCTGACACCGTTGAATCAAAGAATAAGGAAAGCATTCCCGGAGCATCTTCTTTAAGCCAGAATTACCATCAACGATTACCAAGAGAGGCTCATTCAGGCCTCTTAGCTTCATATCTTCCACAAAAGTCTTCCAGCAGTCATAGCTCTCCCGTTCTCCTCGGTCAATATGCAAGAGAACTTTTTTCCCCTCTTCGGTTACGCCCCAGGCAATCAAGACGCCTTCTTTCTTATCGGTGCCCTGCCGAAGAGCCAAATAATGGCTATCTAAGAAAAGATAGAGGATCTTATAGCCTGACAGATCTCGCTTACGCCACTGATCAAAATCAGAGTAAATCTTTTTGCTTAATTTTGAGACTACCGAACGGGATACTTTATCCACGCCCAAATTTTCTTTCAATGCCCGCTCAATGTCTCGCTGGGAGAGTCCCTTTACATACAAGGCAGGAATTAACTTTTCTAAATTCTCGCTCCTACGTTGCCATAGCTCTAAAATCACCGAGCGGAAAGAAAATTCTGTCTCTCTGGTTTGCGGCAGCTCAACCTGAATCTTTCCTTCGCCGGAGGAGATTGCTGCCGGCTCATAGCCGTTACGGTAGCCCTTCTGCAAACGGTTGCCTCTTTTATAATGGCCTCTTCCCAAGAACACAGTCACCTCTTCTTCTAAAGCGCGCTGCAACATTAGCTGTGCTCCGGCCTGAACCATTCCGGAGAGAAGATTCTTGCCTTCAAAAATACTTTGAAAAAATGCTTGCTCCATACGCTTACTCGGTGGTATTCTATTCATCGGCACATCATCCTTTCTGCCCGTATAAGGGCGTTGAATTTCTGTCAGCGGTATTTTACCGCCGAAAGGAGCGATGTGCCATTTTTATTTGGCAAGGCTTA
>JAUYEC010000161.1 GCA_030691585.1 Candidatus Omnitrophota bacterium | reverse complement strand
CGGCACGCCCTCAAAGGCCTCCAGGATAATACCTGAATCCCCGGCCTCCGCCTTTTTGCCCGGGATTCTTTCTAAAACCGAAAAAATCTTTTTCGGGTCGCTGCCGTATTTTTTGACCACCGGCAAAAGCGCGCGCTTCTGAAATGCCGGAAAGTATCCCTCTACATCCGAGAGCTCCCGGAAAGTCAGCCATTCGCCTTGCACCGCCGGCAGTCCCGTTAGCGAAGCCGCCAGATAATGCAGGATCAGTATCACTGCCATGTCTCCGGCCGGCCGCGGATTAGACAAACAAATAACCTGTTTCTCCGCTGGCCGGACGCTATATTCATCCGCCAGGAAACGCAGCTTCAGCTCTGCCGCAGGAGCCAGCTTGTTCAGCTCATCCCAAGCCTTGGCGCGCGCTACATCATAACCCATATTATAACCCGAATATTGCCGGATAGATACGAAAAATTCCGGCACAAAAATCAACGTTAGCCCAATTGTAATCTTTTTTATGTCATAAATCAATAAAATTAGCTATAATGTGTACGCAAGTTGTTCTTGTATCGTGTAAAGCTGACTCTGGCGAGTTGCTCACTCAAGTAGCTTTTGCCCCTGTTCGTAAAATTGAAAGGGCCGCCAGAGATCCTTCGCATTTCGGCGGCGGCGGAACTCGGCCGTCCCGCTCTAGCGGAGACGGCGCTCAGACATCCGCGCCGTCCCCGTTTTGTCGCTGCGGTATACACGTAAGCTCTCGGGCCTTGCTCCACGGGGATTCCCTCAATGCTTAAGGCTCCTCTGGCTAAAAGCTCCATTTCGCTCGCAATCTCGCCAGAGTCAGCTTTAATTGCCTCGCAGTCTCTTGGATTTTTTGCGAGAGACGCGGGGTGTTTCGAGCGGGGCGTGTGGGCAAGGAGCGGGCATGGATCGCCCGCGAGCTTAGGTAGTAGGCGAGAGCGACGCAGCCCACCCGAGCGCAGCCCCGCCACGCCGGGGCGGGGCAAGCGTCCCCGCGAGAAATACCCCGCGGCTATGCGCAAAAAATCATACAATTGGCAAAAGCTACCCTGAGCGAGAAAGCCGCCAGGCGCATATAACTATTATGATCTACGACCCATTCCAACAGGAAGCAATAGACCACATTAACCGCGGACATTCGGTAATCGTCTCCGCCCCGACCGGCGCAGGCAAGACCGCCATCGCCGAGCACGTCATCGACACCTCCCTGGACAAGAACATCGGTGTGATCTACACAGCGCCCATCAAGGCCCTTTCCAACCAAAAATTCCGCGATTTCCAGGGTAAGTTTAAGGACAACATCGGCATTCTTACCGGCGACGTCTCCATTAACGCCTCGGCCCCGGTCTTGATCATGACCACCGAGATCTTCCGCAATAAAGTGCTGGATGAACCAGCAAGCCTGGACAAGTATTCCTGGATCATTTTTGACGAAATACACTATATTGACAATCCCGAACGCGGCACAGTCTGGGAAGAATCCCTGATCTTCCTGCCCGGGCATATGAACCTTCTGGGCCTATCCGCGACTATCCCGAATATCAAACAATTGGCCGCCTGGGTCGAATCCATCCACAAAAAACCCATACAGGTGGTTGTGGAAAATAAGCGGCCGGTGCCCCTGCATTTTTTCTTCCAGTACCAGAACGAGATCCTGGACCGCGCCGAACGCTTAAAGAAAACCCGCTTTGCCAAGCCCAACCGGATGAACACCCTGATAGATTACATCCGTCAGAAAGAAGGCCTGCCTTGCATTTATTTTGTCTTTGGAAGGCGCAGAGCCGAAATGCTCGCCCAGGAACTGCTCAGCTATAATTTCCTTACCGGCGGAGAAAAAACAGAGATCACCGGCCTTTTTAATTCCCTCTGCGAACGCTTTGACCTGAGTGGTGAAAAAACCGCCCAGGACCTCTATCCTCTGGTGCAAAGAGGCATTGCCTACCACCATGCCGGGATGCTGCCCACTCTAAAGGAAGTTGTAGAGCGGCTTTTTACCAGCCGCCTGCTCAAAGTAATTTTCACAACCGAAACCTTTGCCCTGGGAATAAACATGCCCAGCCGCTCGGTGATATTTGATGAATTAAGAAAATTCTACGGCCATTATGTGCGCAACTTAAAGACCCGCGATTTTTATCAGATGGCCGGACGCGCCGGCAGGCGCGGTATGGATAAGGAAGGTTTTGTCTATTGCCGCGTCAATCCCCGCAGGATCGATCCCGAAGACGTAAAACATATCATCTACGGCAATCCCGAACAGGTGAAAAGCCAGCTCAATTCTTCATACGCCACCCTACTCAACCTTTATGAAAAACACGGAGATGAATTAATACAGATTTACCCCTTATCCCTGCATTATTATCAGTCGCGGCGCAACGAACAAAAAGAAGCGGTGCGCCTCATTGAATCCAAGATCAAACTGCTGCGCGAGACCAACTGTATCGCCGATAACGCGCTTACGGACAAAGGGCAGTTTGCCAAGACCGTCTATGGTTATGAACTGATACTCTCGGGGCTTTACGCGGAAAATGTCCTGGAGCAGTTGGATGAATTCGCGCTGGGGGTCATTGCCGTGGCCTCGGTATTTGAACCAAGAAAAAACCAGGAACTGCCTATTCTCTCTAAGAATACGCGCGGCCTCAAAAGAATATGCGATGAATTTTATGATTCAATAAAGGCCAAAGAGCGCCGATACCGGATCTACCCCTTCAGCAAACAGCCGTTTTTCAACCTGAGCCTGGCCACAGAAGCCTGGCTGCGCGGCTCGGAATTTGATAAGGTCCTGCGCTTTACCGATACAGATGAGGGCGAAGTGGTGCGCTATTTAAGGATGGGAATACAGGTATTACGCGAGATAAGCGACGCCAAGGTCGCCTCTTACATTATGAAGGACCGGATCAAAGAAACTATCCGGGTGATGAACCGCGGCATTGTCAACGCGGAAAAACAGTTACGCGAAGGCTAAAGTTCTATCCCGCCTTTAATCTTCTATACTAAAAATATTGTTCGAGCGAACCCGCCATTGTTTGTAGTTGGCGAGTCGAGAACAAAATTCCGAGATAACGTCTCGGAATTGTCGTGACAGTCACGACAATTCGGTTCATCCCCACGTGTGTGGGGAAAATAACTAAAGGCAAGGGCGGGCCGGGTGGCTCGCCGGTTCATCCCCACGTGTGTGGGGAAAATGAATTAACGCACCCCAGCGATGCGGCGGGTTACGGTTCATCCCCACGTGTGTGGGGAAAATGCCACTATGCTATGTCTAGGG
>JAUYEC010000142.1 GCA_030691585.1 Candidatus Omnitrophota bacterium | reverse complement strand
TTAGGCATAAACGCTTTTCATCCTGATGCCTCGGCTGCCCTGCTTAAAGACGGTAAATTGGTCTTTGCCGTAGAAGAAGAGCGGCTCAACCGGATCAAACATTCCGCGGGTTTCCCGCGGCTGGCGGTAAATTACTGCCTGAAAAAAGCAGGGATCACCTTAAGAGATATTGACCATATCGCCTTTACCAATGATCCCAAGGCAAACCTTTGCCGCAAGGCTGGGTTTGTCCTGACACATTTTAGCCCGCTTTCCTGGCCGAAATTCGCCGCCCAATATACGCGCGCGCGCCTGTCTAAAATGCTTACCGTAGAGGATGCTTTAGCCGAGGCCTGCGGTGTAGAGAAAAGCCGGATCAGGGCAAGGATCTGGCGGGTCGAACATCATCGCGCTCATGCCGCCAGTTCGTATTATGTTTCCGGATTCAACGGATCCGCAGTCATGACCTTAGACGGCGCCGGAGATTTCTTGACCGGCATAATGGCTAAAGGCGAGGGGCCAAAATTGCGCATCATAAAACGCCTGTCCTGGCCGCATTCAATAGGTATTCTTTATAGCGGCGTTTCTCAGTATCTGGGATTTTTGCATGGGGGCGATGAAGGAAAAGTAATGGGGCTGGCGGCGTACGGCAAGCCGGCGTACCTGGAGCAATTTAAAAAAATTATCAGATTAGAAAAGGGCGGCTTTAAATTAAACCTGCCATATTTTGTGCACTACAAACCGGAAGTAGTGGACCGCTGGGGCGCGCCGCGTTCAACTTCCGGAGATTACTCTTACGAAGTTTCAGAGAAGTTCCACGAATTATTCGGCCCCCGGCGCATGCCCCAGGACCAGCTGGAACAGCGGCACAAAGACATTGCCTGTTCACTGCAAACTGTTTTTGAAGAGGCAATATTTTATTTGCTTAACCATTTGCATGAATTGACGCATAGCCAAAATCTCTGCCTTGGGGGAGGTACCTTTTTGAATTGTCTTTTAAACGGCAAGATACGCGCCAATACTCCGTTTAAGAGAGTGTTTGTCCAACCCGGAGCCGGAGACGGCGGGAGCGCAATCGGCAATTGTTTCTATGTTTATCACCAGATACTCAACCAGCCGCGGCAAGAGGCCGGGTTTGACGTTTACGCCGGGCCGGAATATAAATTTGAGGAGATCGAGGCGGCGATCAGAAAGTATAAGCTTGAATATGAGCGCGGGCAGGTTGAGAAGAAGGCAGCCGGCCTTATCGCCGATGGAAAAATTATAGGATGGTTCCAGGGTAGGGCAGAATTCGGCCCCCGCGCCCTCGGCAACAGGAGCATTTTGGCTGATCCGCGCAGGGGCCAGATGAAAGATATCTTGAATTCCCGGGTCAAGTTCCGCGAGTGGTTCAGGCCATTTGCGCCGGCGGTATTATTTGAACATTGCGGGGAATATTTTGATGACACCAGCTATTCTCCGTTCATGCTTTTTGCGAGCTCCGTCCTGCCGGATAAGCAAAAAATTATTCCCGCGGTCACGCATATAGACGGAACCGCCAGGGCCCAGACCGTGGATAAGTCGGCTAACCCGCGCCTGCGGATGTTGATCGAGGAATTTTACCGGTTGACCGGAGTGCCTTTGGTGCTGAACACTTCTTTTAATACCCGCGGTGAACCCATGGTTTGTTCACCCGAAGACGCGGTAAAAACTTTCTTGAGCACAAAGATGGACGCGCTGGTGATGGGAGATTATCTGGTTAAAAAATGAAAAAAAATTCACTGGCCCCGGCCCTTTTTATCATCGCGCTGGTATTGTTGATGAGCGGCCGTTACTTGCTCTCTGGTGTGCCGCATGAATTCCTCGGCCCGGAATTCAAAGGGACCTTTGAGGGTGATTATGATTTTACCCTGGAATTAGTCAGGAATATTACGCGCCACGGAGCTATCTCCCTCTGGAGTTCGACTTACAGCGCTCCGATATTTGTCTTTGCCGCCAACCTTCATGTGCTCGGCCAGGCGTTGCTTTATTTTCTGACGCACAACCTCGCTCTTTCCATTAAAATATATCAGGTCCTGTATTTTATGCTTGCCGGCCTCTCCATGTTTTTTTTAGCGCTGTATTTGTACAAGAGCCGCCTTGCCGCGCTATTCTCCGCCGTCCTTTATGCCTTCACACCGTTTTTTATCGGCGAAATGCTTTCTTACCTGCATTATTCCACTACCTATTTCTGCCTGCCCCTGGCATTTTTGTTTATTTTTAAAGCGCTGGACGCGCCGAATTTCCTGCGTTACAGCCTTGTGGCGGCATTGGTCATCGCTTTTAATTTACTCTCGCACCCGCAGAATGTCTTTATTGCCGGGCTCTTTTATTTTCTATTCGCGCTGGGTGTTTTATACCTGCGGCCCCAGGCGGTGGATTTGCCTAAGGCATTAAAGATATTCTTCTGGATCGCCGCGGTAACTTTGCTTTTGTCCCTGTTTTTCATCTTGCCAACCTTGATCGAAGGTTATCCGTGGACGCGCAGCCTCACTGAAGGAGGGACGTGGACCAAATTTTCCGCCAGAATCCCTGACGCCCACTCCTGGAGCCATTCCCAGTCTTTATTTTCAGCGATAACCTTGTTTCACTGGCCGTGGTTTATTACACCGCTTAAAAACGGGGCCTATCCTGCGCCGGGATTTATGCTTATTTACGCGCTCCCCTTTATTATGGCTTTAGCCGGGGTATACATCGGCCTCCGCGATAAAAAATTTAATAAATTTGCCCTGCTTTTTTTATTGCTTGGCGCTGTTTCCTTTTTATTTTCTTTAGGGATGCGGCTGGGTCCGTTTAGCCTTTTTTCCTGGGCGTATAAGTTCATACCTTATTTCCATATGGCGCGGGCGCCCTACCGTTATTTCTATCAGGGCGTTTTATCCATTTGTTTGTTGTCGGGGTTCTTGATCCTGAAATTGCCCAGGTCCAGGGCCGTGCCGCTGTTGATCCTGGTATTGGCCCCGTATCTCTATGCCGCTGATTTTTACGCCAACCGGTATAATTGGACCTTTATTCCGGCAAAAGAGCCGGCCTATTTTTCCCAGGTCCAGGATTGGCTGAGGAACAATAATGCAGACGGCAACAGGGTTGTTGAATGTTTCGGAACCCCGGGCTATCTTGGTATCGGCCAGCGGATGTTTCCTGACGGGCTTGACCTAATGGCTAGAGGCATAAATAAGGATTACCTGGACAAATACCTGTCTTTATTTGGGATCAAGTATGTTTTGTCCCCGCGCCTGCATTCACGCAGAGAGACGACATTTGATAAACCCGGGTATATGCCGCCGCGCGCCGATAGCGCCGCGGATGCTCTTCGTGACGAAGAAGAATATTATTCCGCGCAGACTACGGAGTTCCGTTTTGTTACAGACCGCCTTTCCGATGATCCAGCTTTTAAAATGTTTTCTGCCGGCACCAGAGATGTGGCCATATTTGAGAATAAAACCGCCTTTAGCGGTTACCGTCTTTATCCGGCAGTAGGTTTAATGGTATTAGGAGGCAGTAATGCCTATGATTTCTTGAGCCTTAAAAAGTTTGATCAGTTTTTTTTGCCGGATTCCGGCATGCGTTTGGCGCCGCTCTTTATCGCGCAGTCAAAGAACCTGGCGGCCCTGCCCGCGCTCAAGAAGGCCTGCCCGGAATTGATACTGCACAACACGGATTTCACCGACCTTTTCTTTTTGTTGAACCAGGAGCATCTTGTTAAGCTTAGCGATTTCAGTAATCCGGGTTGGATATTTTACGGCGGCTCATACGGCATACTTCAGCCTGTTCCGGCGCAGGACCATTCCCTGGGAAATTTTTTGTTCGGGGACCTCTGTTTTTCCGATTTTGCCGTGGCTACCGATAAGCAGGGGAGCAGCTGTAACGTTACTCTGCAGGCAGATAAGAGCGATTATTACCGGATAGTCCTCAGGGTTTTTGGAGCCGATGGATTCGGGGCGCTCTTACCCCGCCTTGACGGTAAAGAACTGGCTGTTATTGACACAAGCACGTTCCGGGGTTTTCAGTGGGTGGATGTCTGGGACGGTAACCTGGAAAAGGGCAGGCATCAGCTGGAATTGACACTTATCAATCCGACTTCTGTTTTCCTGGATGCGCTAGCGTTAGTGCCGGACGCGCAGCTTTACGCGGGGTTGGATAATGTGCGCGTTGATTTCAAGGATATTCCGGTTAACTATCTTATTAACCGGCAGAACATATTGCGCAGTCCGCAAGAGGGGCGCTGGGGCCTTTATATTGCCCAAGAGGATGACTATGCGGTTTCTTTAAGTATCAGGGCGCCTTCGGATGAACAGGGAAAAAGCAAAATGATATTGAAGATCGATACCCAGGACGCCGCCACCTTTGATTATGCGCCGGATCCGGGCGGGCCGGTGTCTTTAATCAGGCTTGGAAAGATACGTTTCTCAAGCGGCAAACATAGCCTGGTATTAAAGAATATCCCTGCGAAGGCGGAATTAGAGCTTGTTTCCATATCAAATGCGCAAGACACTATATCCAAAAGCCCGCCGCAGGTCGATTATGCCCCAAACGGCTCCGGCGGTTACCGGGGGCGGGTCAATTCTGAATCTCCTTTTGTCTTAGTGCATACCGAGGCAAATTATCCCGGCTGGAAAATGTCTCTGGGGGGGCGCACTGTTGAGCCGATCGTGGCGGATATGTTTCTGAATGCTTTTATCGTAGATAGCGCGGGCGAAAGCAAATTCAAGGTCTTCTACCGCAATGGATGGCAGACGGCGGGGATAGTTATTTCCCTGATCACTTTGGCGATGGTGTTATTTTTGATTATGCGCAAGCGCAAAATGTAGGCGAGGTTTAAACCTCGCCTACATTTTGTAGGGGCGGGTTTCAAACCCGCCCCTACAGGAGCGGGACCACGAATATCTGGTAGGGGCCAGGCTAACAATATGAATAAACCCTTGGTCAGCGTTATCATCGTCAATTATAACGGCAGGAAATACCTTCAGCCGTGTTTTGATTCGTTGCTTGGCGGTGAATACCGTAATATTGAAATTATTTTTGTGGATAACGGCTCAAGCGACGGCAGCCTGGGATTTGTCGCGGAGAATTACCCGCAGATACGGATCATCGATAACCAACAGAACCTTGGCCTGGCCATTGCCTCTAACCGGGGCGCGCAGGCGGCAAAGGGCGAATACCTGTTCTTTTTGAATAATGACATTATCGCCGATCCGCGCCTGATCGCGGAATTGGCCGCCGCCGCGGCTAAATTCCCCAACGCGGCCGCCTTTGCCTGCAAGAATATGACTTATGACGGCTCACACGAGGTGTCCTTGGGGCTTTCCTGCGACATCTTTGGTTTTCCTTATGAAAATGCCGGGCCGATTTTTTACGCCGATGCCGGAATATTCGTGCGGCGCGGCGCGTTTGTTGAGATAAACGGATTTGATGAGTTGATGTTCCTTTACGGCGAAGACAGGGATCTTTGCTGGCGCCTGTTCCTGCGCGGTTGGGACATTATGGGAGTGCCGGAGGCGGTTTTTTATCATGATTCTTTTTGCACGCGCGTTTCTTCGTCCAAATATACCAGCACCATCATGAAGCGTTACCTTGGGGAGTATAATCTTTTGCGTTCTATGCTGAAAAATTATAGCCCCGGGGTATTGGCCGCGATCCTGCCTCTTTATCTGGCCCTAAGTTTTATTGAAATGATGTTTTTTCTGTTTAAAGGCCAGAGCAAGGTGGTTTTTTCCGGTTATCTTAAGGCGTACCGGAAAAACATCATTGACTTGCCGGATACAATGCGCCAGCGCAGCGTTGTCCAGGCCGGGCGCAAGGTAGGCGACGCGCGGATCTTGAAAAAAATGGTCAAGGGCAGCGGTAAGCTTAATATCTATAGAAAAGTCGGTATGCCAAGATTTATTTAATAATACATAAGAACGCGTCAGTAGGGACAGGTTTAAAACCTGTCCCTACAATAACGGCCTTCGGTCTCGCCCGAAGAATGCTCTATGACTATATTTAAAAAGGATGATTACGGAAAGGTGCCGCTGAACGCGGAAATTTGCGCGCTTATAGAGCCGGGCAAGAAAGTATTGGATGTCGGCTGCGGACCGGGGAAGCTAGGCGTTGCCTTAAAACTTAAACATTGTTTTAGCGTGGGCATCGAGGCTGATAAGGATCTGGCGGAGATCGCCAGGGCCAATTATGATGAGCTGATCGTCTCGGACCTGGAAGAGTTTGACGGCCTGGCTTATGCGCACGGATATTTTGACGTGATTGTTTTTGCCGATATACTGGAGCATTTATCAGAACCCGAAAAAACCCTTTCTATGTTCCGGAGCTATTTAGCGCCTGAAGGTTATATCCTGGTTTGTATGCCTAACGTCGCTAACTGGCAGGTCCGGATTAACCTGTTGTTTGGCAGGTTTGATTACAGCCCCGGGATACTTGACGGCGGGCACCTGCGTTTTTTTACCCAAAAGTCAGCCATGGCCTTGATAGAGAGGGCCGGATACCGCGTAGACTGGATAGGCAGCAGGAACCGCGTGATAAAACTGCTGGGCAAGTTGTATAAAAAGTTGTTTGCTTTTCAATTTATTATCAAAGCGTCTAAAAAATAAATGAAAATTCTCCTGCTTGTCCCTCCGGAAATAAGCGCCATAGAGCCATACCGCTCTTCAAAAAAATTGCGGGATTGCGTCAAGGTGATAAAGGGTTTTCCTTTGGGGCTGGGTTATATCGCCGCGGTGCTCCAACAAAATGATTTTGAGGTTTCCATTCTTAATGCCCAGATCAATGACTTCTCAATGGAGCAAATGATGGAGCGTATCCGCGGGTTTTCCCCGCAGGTCATCGGAATAACTACTTATACCGCCAATATTAAAACTGCCGTGGAATCTGCCAGGTTATCTAAAGCCTGGAATAAGGATGTCGTAATTGTCTTTGGCGGGCCGCACGCGACACATGATCACCGCAACCTTTTAGAGAATTACGGCGCGGATTTTGTAGTTTTCGGGGAAGGAGAGTTTATATTCCGGGACCTGGCTATGGCCCTCTTAAAGCGGGCTCCTTTGGACAATGTAAAAGGAATAGCTTACAGGGATGGCGCGGATATAAAAGTCAATCCCGGAGATCTTTATATCAAAGACTTAGACAGTTTGCCGTATCCGGCGCGCCACCTCACGGATTTTAACAAATACCTGGGGCATTTTACGCATGACCTGTCCTGCGCGGCACAGGTCATGACCAGCCGCGGATGCCCGTATTCCTGCGCTTTCTGCAGTTCGGGCAGCACTTTTTCCAAGTGGCGCGGGCGCAGGGCGCAAAGTGTCGTTGAAGAGATCGAGTTTGTCCTCGGGCGCTATCCGGCGGTCCGCTCCATTTCTTTTATGGATGATAATTTTACCCTGGATAAAGCAAGGGTGGAGGAGATTTGCCGCCTGCTCATAAAAAAGGGCTTAAACAGGTATCACTGGGATTGCCTTTCGCGCTGCGCGGGGCAAGACGCAAAATTGCTCGGCCTTATGAAAGAGGCTGGTTGTGCGAGGATCCAATACGGCGTAGAAAGCGCGTCTCCCGCGGTATTGGAAAATATAAATAAGGCGCAGGACCTGGCGCAGGTAAGAAACGCGGTCAAGCTTACCAAAAATGCGGGCATTGAGGCATACGCGTTTTTTATGGTCGGAAACCCCGGCGAGACAGAAGGGACTATCCGGGAGAGTGTCCGTTTTGCCCTGGAACTCAAGCCGACATACGCGAACTGGTTTGTTACCCAGGTCTATCCCGGCACAAAATTAGCCGCTCTGCAGGGGCAGGATGATTGGGTAAAATATGTTTATGCCCCGGAGATCGAAAATCCGTCTTTATATACTCATCCCTGCGTGCCGGTGTTTACCCCGGACGGATTCGACCGGGAGATGCTCAAAGTCAGGGTTTCTGCGATCATGAAGAAATTCTTTTGGGCATATCTGCCATCGAATTTCCTGAAATGGCTGAAGAAATTGATCAGGCATCCGTTGTATAGTTTGTGGTATTTAAAAAGGATGCTTCTGGAGAATTAATGAGTAAATTCCCGGATTGGAAAAAATTGATAAGAGCTAATCTTTTTCTCTTGCCGGCCTTGGCAATGCCGGTGGTGATATTTGCCTTTACGTTTTCAAGGTATTACGGTTTTTATTACGACAACCATTATTTTAACCTCCTGGCCCTGGAGATGACGGATAAATTCAGGCTTTGTTTTTACCTGGGGTCCACCTACAGTATCCATTCCACTGTATTTTCATATCTGGTGTACCCGTTTTTCTACATCTTTGGCCCGACGGACTTCTCAATGGAATTTGTTTCGGCGCTGTTTCACCTGGGTGTGATCATCGTCTGCTTTCAAATAGGCAAGGATTTCTTTAGCAAGGCCTTTGGCCTGGTATTCGCTTATCTGGTTGCAGTTGCGCCAATCTACCTCATCAATGTTTATACCTGGAATGAATACACCCTGATCGCCTTCCTTAATATCCTGAGCGTTTATTATTATCTGCGCGCCTTCCGGGAACACTCGGGGCAAAAAATGGCCTTAAGCAGCTTCTTTTATGCGTTAAGCTGCCTCCAGGCCATTTATTCAATGCTTTTGCTGCTCTTTTTTGTAAGCTATGCTCTTCTCAATCTGATCAACTTCCGTAAGGATGCCGCTAATTTCAATCAGGGGGCCCCCCGCAGCAGGGCGCCTGTAATTTTAAGGATTATTTTTTATATCGGGGCAGTGCTGGCATTTTTGTATTTGATCTTATTATTAAGGGCGATGTTTGTATCGAGCTTTGCGGCGTTATATTACGCGGGCATAAGCTTATTGCTTTTAATGGGGTATTTTGTGTTCCGGAAACTTCCGGGCATCCTTCAAGAAGCATTAAGATTCCATCTTTTGTTTTTTGCCATTGCCGCGGTTATTTTGTTGTTGGCGGATCTATTTGTCCAGTTAGACGTAAACTTTTTCGGGCAGCAATTCGGGCACTACAGGGATACCTATTATGCCGGAGGCATCGGCCCGTTCAGGGCGCCCTTTGTTTTTGGTGGCAAGGCCCTGGCCATATACGGCAGGCCGGTATATCTATCTGTTCTTAGTTCCATATTCGCCTTCAGGACGGGTTACGCCAAAGTAGCCCTTGATTTTAGTGAATCAGCAAGGATCATGGTCTCATACTACAGGCAATGTTATGACCCCGCGGTAAATTTATTTTTTCTCTTCGGTATTTTCGGGCTATTCTTTGATATAGCGCGCAGGGCATACAAGAGGGAGCGGCTGGATACAAGGCAGATATTTCCGCTGGCCTGGCTGATTGCCGCTACTGCGGCGTTTGTCAATGTCTATCCGTATCATATGCTGAGGATCTATATTTTGCCTATGCCGTATCTATTGGCCGCCTTAGGGATAAATTATATCGGGGATTTGAGCGCCTATGTTTATAACAGGCGGCGTTTTGCGGGCACGGTGGCCCTGGTGGCCTTGACTTTGTTTTTGAGCCTGCGCCAGATCGATTTTTGCGTAAAGAATATCTTCCGCAAATTTACGGCCGACAAGGCCCG
>JAUYEC010000099.1 GCA_030691585.1 Candidatus Omnitrophota bacterium | reverse complement strand
TCTGGCTTACGGATAAAAACCAGCAGGACTACCTTGCCGAGGCAACTAACAACCTGCCGGCGAACAAACAGAGCGTTTCAAGCATACCCGAAAGCAACGCAATGTTTGCCCGCGGGCTGGACCAGGCAACTCATCCTAATGCCTGGTATATATCAGAGTTTCCAACGGTGATCGAGGCCTTCAGCAAGGGGATCCAGTCGATTATTTTAGGCGAGAAAACCCCCGAACAGGTAGCGGTTGTTACTCAGGCAGTTAAAGAGCGGGAATTAGCGCGCGAGCGCAAATAATGCCAATAGGAAAGGAGCAGTAATGCCAGAAGCAGCCAGTCAACCGGAACACCACAAAACAGCGGGCAAAGATCGTATTCCTATTTTTCAAAAAGTCGTATACAGTATAGGCTCACTGGTTAATCAATTTCAGGCCGCCGCTATCGGCGGGCTGGTCATTGTTTTAAACCTCGGGCTCGGCATGAGCCCGGCCTTAGTCGGCCTGCTCGGAGCTATTCCCCGCCTGGTTGACGCCTTTTCCGACCCGCTCATCGGTTACGCCTCTGACAACACCCGCACCCGCTACGGCCGCCGCAAACCCTGGATATTCGTTGGAGCGATTGTTTCCGGGCTTTCCTTTGCTCTTTTGTTCCATTTGTATAAGGGGCACAGCACAAGTTTTTATTTTTGGTATTTTTTAGTGGTGCAATGCCTTTTCGTCGTTTCCTTTGCCTGTTATTCCATCCCCTGGATAGCGCTCGGCTATGAAATGACCCCTGATTATCATGAGCGCACCCGCCTGCAGGGGTTCAGCAACTTTTTCGCGCAGATCGCATGGCTTATAGCACCCTGGTTCTTCAAGATCATGAACGATAAGACTATGTTTACGGATATTGTCCATGGAGCCCGGTCCCTGGCTATGATCGTCGGAACTTTTATCGTAGTGGGCGGTATTCTTCCCGCGCTTTTTAATAAAGAGCTCTTTGGGAATTTGCCGCGGCCCGAAAAACAAAAAGGTTATGAAGGCGTTATAAAAGACCTTTGGCGTAATCTTGCCACGTCTTTTCAATGCCGCCCCTTTGTAAAGCTTGTCGCGGTAACGTTCCTTATCTTTAACGGGTTCATGCTCGCTTCCGCTTTTACGTTATATGTTATTGTTTACTATGTCTATAGCGGAGACTGGGGAAAAGGCGGCACATTGCTCGGCTGGTTCGGGACGGTCAGCTCCGTTTGTACATTAATCGCGATTTCTCTTACCACGTGGATCTCCACAAAGCTTGGGAAACGCAAAACCTTTTTACTTACCATGTGCATTGCTATCTGCGGTTATGCCCTTAAATGGGTAGGGTATAATCCACAGCATCCTTATTTGCTGATGATCGCCGCTCCATTCCTGGCGTTTCACCTGGGAGCGCTATTCACCATGGTTCCCTCGATGGTCGCTGATGTCTGCGACCTTGACGAGTTGCAAACCGAGACTCGCAGGGAAGGTATGTTCAGCGGTATTTACTGGTGGATACAAAAACTCGGGCAGGCAGGGGCATCGATCCTTTCCGGGCTGCTCCTGGTTTGGACCGGTTTCAACGTCGCCTTAGGCGCCAACCAGACGCCTCAAACGTTATTTTATATGAGGATCTGCGATATAGGCATTCCCATCGTAACCTCTTTAATCGCTATTTATATCATTATGACTTTTGACATCACCGAAGCTAAGGCGTATGAGACCCGCCAGACTATCGAGAGGCGCAGAGAAGACAGGCGGAAGGCAGCGGAGCAAGTAGCCTGGCAGGCGGAAGAAAGGCGAAGAGGAGAAAGAAGGCAAGAATAGATCAATGAAGGCCAAAGATATACTGGAAAATTACGCGTTCGTGTTGCCGGCTGTAACTATCTTTACGATCTTCTATCTCGTTCCGTTTGTATGGGTCTTTCATCTGGGATTGTTTGACTGGGACGGCATCCTTCCCACTAAGGTTTTTATCGGCTTTGATAATTTCAAGGAGATCCTGGCGGATAAGATCTGGTGGCAGTCGATGCGCAACGCGGGTTTTATTACCCTGATCGCTCTTACTTTTCAGAACGCGCTGGCATTAATTCTTGCCTGGGCCTGCGACCGCCAGATCCGGATGAGGAATTTTTACAAAGTAGTATTCTTTATCCCGGTGGTGCTCTCGGAAGTGGTGGTGGGCTTGGTCTGGCAATGGATCTTAGACGGCAATTACGGGCTGTTAAACCACTGGTTGAATAATATCGGTTTGCATAGCCTGGTGAGGAACTGGCTGTCTGAGCCGCGGACCGCGCTGAACGCGGTAGCCATTGTGCATTGCTGGAAAGGGTTTGGCTGGGGATTTCTCATATTTCTGGCCGGCTTGCAGACCATCCCGCGCGAACTTTATGAAGCCGCGCGCGTGGACGGGGCAAACAGCTGGCAGAGCTTTCGTAAAATCACCCTGCCGATGATCGCGCCGGTAGCAGTACTTGTGGCAATACTCACCGTCCTGGGCACGATGCAGGCATTTGTTTTGATCATCGCCATGACCGACGGCGGCCCCGCATATCACACCACGGTGCCGGTGTTAAGGATCCTGGCGTCTATGCGCGGCTCATCGCGTTTCGGCTACGCCTGCGCGCAGGGGATCAGCTTTGGCGTGATATTGATGGTCATTTCGTTCGTGCAGTACCGGTTCTCAAAAGCAAGGCAGAATTAAAATCGCGTAGGGGCGGGTTTGAAACCCGCCCCTACAGGAAGAAACAATATGAAAACATCCGTATATTATAAGACGAAAGAGAAGATTGTGAGTGTGCTGATCCACCTACTTTTGATCAGTGTTTCCATCACCTGTCTTTTTCCGCTTATCTGGATGATCTCCTCGAGCTTCAAGACCCAGGATACCATCTTTAAGGATATGTCGCTAATTCCTGCAAAGTTCCATTTTGAAAATTATATCCAGGCCTGGCAGCAGGGCGGGTTTGCCCGTTATTTTTTAAACAGCATATTTTATACTATCGCGGTAGTCGCTGGTATCGTGCTTGTCTCTTCAATGGCGGCTTATGCTTTTTCACGGCTTAAATTCCCCGGCCGCAACTTTTTGTTCCTGGTGTTTATAGCGGCGATGATGATACCGGTGCCGGGAAGTTTCGT
>JAUYEC010000080.1 GCA_030691585.1 Candidatus Omnitrophota bacterium | reverse complement strand
AATTTCAAAATACCTAAGTTCACGCTGGGGTGAAAGCGCAAGCCGCCCTTATACGGGCCGATAGCGCTGTTCATCTCAATGCGAAAACCGCGGTTTATCTGAATCTTGCCCGCGTCGTTGGTCCAGGGGACGCGAAAAATAATCGTCCTTTCAGGCTCGACCATCCGCTCAAGGATCTTGGCTTCCTGGTATTTGGGATTTTTTTCAATGAACGCTTCCAGTGATTCCACCACTTCCTGCACTGCCTGATGAAACTCCGCCTCTCCGGGATTTTTTTCGATCACCCGGAGCATAAACTCTTCCACTTTCTTTGACATTTTACTTCCTCCTCATTGAGTAACCGCAAACTCTGCGGCACTGCTTGTTGATTAACTCTTAACCCTTAGATATTCTTTTATCGCTGACGCGGCTTTTTTGGCCATACCCATTGCCTCGATCACCGTGCCCTCACCGCCGACAATATCGCCTCCGGCAAAAACGCCTTTGACGGAAGTCTCCATTGTCTTAGAATCCACCCTCACATCGCCATATTTATCCGTAACC
Organism: Candidatus Omnitrophota bacterium; assembly: GCA_030691585.1. Taxonomy (GTDB): domain Bacteria; phylum Omnitrophota; class Gorgyraeia; order Gygaellales; family Profunditerraquicolaceae; genus JAUYEC01. The sequence goes on along the minus strand of JAUYEC010000080.1, from coordinate 2,630 downwards.
AACTCCGGAGTGACCGCGGTCAGGATCTTATTAGCGCTCAGGCCTATGGCGATAATGCACATATCGCAGGCAACTTCAAAATCACTGCCCTCGATAGCCACGGGAGACCTTCTGCCTGAAGCATCCGGCTCGCCTAATTTACACTCCAGGGATCTTAATTTTATTACCCGGCCCTCGGCATCGCCGATAAACTCCTGCGGCTTGACTAGTAATTTAAACTGCACGCCCTCTTCTTTGGCGTGTTCGATCTCCAGGCGCCTGGCCGGCATTTCCACCAGTGTGCGCCGGTAAAAAATGGACACGTCGGGATCTATGCCGTTCATTTTTTGCAGGCGCAGTGCCGCTCTTGCCGAGTCCATCGCGGTGTTGCCGCCGCCGACAACGATCACGTGCTTGCCGATAGTCACAGGTGTATGGAATTCGGGAAATTTATAAGCCGACATCAGGTTCACACGGGTCAAAAATTCGTTTGCCGAATAGACGTTGCAAAGATTTTCACCGGGGATCTTCATAAAAGACGGTGTGCCCGCACCCAGGCCCAGGAATATTGCTTGGTAACCCTGCCCGGATAATTCTTTCAGGCTCACTGCCTTGCCGACGATCGCGTTCAGGCGGAATTCAACGCCCATTTTCTTCAAGTAATCAATCTCAAAATCCAGAATATCCCTGGGCAGACGAAACGGCGGGATACCATAGCGCAGGACGCCGCCGGTCTTATGCAGGCCCTCAAAAATGGTGACCTTAACACCCGCACGGGCAAGCTCCCCCGCGCAACAGAGGCCGGCAGGCCCGGAACCGACTACCGCGACTTTTGCCCCAGACAAACCTTTTTCCGGCGTTGCCGCGGAAACTAAATTCTTCTTCATCCCGTTGTCGCCTGCAAAACGCTCAAGGAAGTGCACATTAATGGCGCTATCCGAGGCAAATGGCGAGCCCTTTTTGGTCAACACGCAGGTACGCCGGCATTGGTATTCCGCCGGACACACCCTGCCGCAGAGCGAAGGAAAATTATTTTTTTCCCGGATAGTAAAATACGCCGCGGCATAATCCTTGGCCGTGACTTCAAAGATGAATTTTTTTATATTGACGCTCACGGGACAGCCGCTGATACAGGCAGGGTCCTTGCACTGCAGACAGCGTGCCGCTTCAAGCAAGGCCTGGCTCTCATTATAAACACCGACGACCTCTTCAAAATTACCCGCCCTGGCTGCCGCCTCTTGCTCTATGGGTTTTTGTGGTTCTTTTTTCATCATTCGACTCGCTTCGCTCGCTCATGATGAACCCCGAACGAAGTTGAGGGGTTCATATTTTATTTAAATTACAGATGTGCTTTTCTTTATCCGCGTAAACGCGGTTTCTCTTGGTCAGCTCGTCCCAGTCCACGCTCGCTGCGTCAAATTCCGGGCCGTCAACGCAGCTGAACTTAGTCTCGCCTGCAACACTTACCCTGCAGCATCCGCACATCCCGGTGCCGTCAACCATCAGGGCGTTTAAAGAAACAACCGTTTTTACCCCATGTGGCCGGGTAGTCTCGGCGACTTTGCGCATCATCGGGATCGGCCCCACAGCATAGACCAGATCATGTTTTTCTTTCTTTAATAACCTGGAGAGCACATCAGTGGTAAAGCCCTTTTCTCCGTAAGTGCCGTCGTCAGTAACCACATAAAACTCATCTGATACATTTTTTAATTCCTGCTCCAGCATCAATAATTCCCTGGTCCGGGTACCTAAAATAGTGGCGACATGATTTCCCGCCTTATTCAGCGCTGCCGCCACCGGATATATCTCGGCAATACCCACGCCGCCACCTACCAAAATGACCTTACCGTATTTTTTGATCTCTGTGGGATGGCCCAGAGGTCCGACTATGGCAAATAATGCGTCGCCGATATTCAATTTACCTAAAAGTTTAGTAGTCAGGCCCACTTCCTGAAAGATTATGCGGATCGCGCCATTACTATTATCCACGATAGTCAGCGGGATACGCTCGCCCTTTTCCTCCGCCATCAAGACCACAAATTGGCCGGGCAGGGCTTTGGCCGCGATATCCCGAGCTTCCACATCCAGCTGTGTGACCCGGACTCCCTGAACTTCAGAAAGAATTTTTTTGTTTAATATCTTCATAGTCTCCTGTAGGGGCGGGTTTAAAACCCGCCCCTACAATAATTTATTTTCCTTTGCCTAAATTTTAGGCAGGCGCAAATAAAAAAAGACACCCCCCTTACACGCGCAAAGGAAGACGTCTCTGTCTTCATTATCCCGATTCAAAAGCATATTTAAAATTAACGCTAAAAGTATAGCATCGGATTATATCTTGTCAAGTTTTTTATGTTGCACAATACGGCAAATGTAGGGACAGCATAATATGCTGTCCCTACAAGGTCTTTTTAAGATATTGATCAATCTGTTTTGCCGCCATGCGGCCTTCGGATATCGCCCAGACGACTAAAGACTGTCCGCGGCGCATATCTCCGCAGGCGAATATGCCATTTGCCGGGACAGAACATTCCTCTACCCCCGTATCGATCCTGGCCATATAGTTTTCATCTGTACTAACGTTACCCCTCTGGTCTAATTCCAGGCCAAAGGCCTCTATCGGGCCTCTCTTTTCCGGCGCGATAAAACCCATG
>JAUYEC010000044.1 GCA_030691585.1 Candidatus Omnitrophota bacterium | reverse complement strand
TAAATTACCTCGAACAACCCGGGGCCGATGGTCTTGCCGGTCAGGGCCACCCGGATGGGATGGATCAATTGCTTTGCCTCTATATTCAATTCCTTTACCAATGAACGAAAGCTTTCCTCGATAAAGGGTATATCAAATTTTTCCAGCGCTTCCAGCCTGTTTATAAATTGCCCAAATTCGCGCGAGAGGTCCTGGCGCAAAAATTTTTCTTCTGCCGCTGGATCCATCAAGACGTCTTCCACGAAGAAAAAATCCGCCCAGTCCGGGAAGTCGTTCAAAGTAGATAGCCGCGGCTGAAACAATTTTACTAAAGATTCGATGTAATTTCTATCAAAATTATCTTTGGCGATATAATTTTTCTCAACCAGCGCCGGGATGATCTCATCGGCTAATTTTACCGTATCTGCCTCTTTTAAATACTGGTTATTATACCAGTTCAATTTTTTAAGGTCGAATGCCGCCGCGGTCTTGTTCACGTTTTTTATATCAAATAATTTTATCGCTTCATCTATATTGATGAGCTCGCGGTTTTCACCCGGCGCCCAGCTTAAAAGCAATAAGTAATTGACCACCGCCTGCGGCAAATAGCCCATCTTGCGGTAATCCGAAATGGCCGTCGCACCTGTTCTCTTAGAAAGCCTACCGCCTTCAGCGCCCATAATTAAAGGCAGATGCGCGAAATAGGGGATGCTAAAGCCCAATGCCTGATAGAACATGATCTGCTTCGGTGTATTGGAAATATGGTCGTCGCCCCTTATGATATGGGTAATATTCATCGTGGCGTCATCTACAACACAGGCAAAATTATAAGTAGGCGTGCCGTCGGACTTGATCATCACCTGGTCCTTGATCGTCTCGGCGTCAAACTCTATCCTGCCGCGGATCAGGTCATTTACACAGATCTTTTGCGGCTGGACCTTAAAAATCACCGCCTCTTTGCCTTCCGGGGATTTCTCAATATAGGCCAGGCCCTTATCCAGTAATTTCTGCGCGTATTCGCGGTAAAGGGAAAATCTCTGGCTCTGATAATATATCTCGTCGAAATTAAAGCCCAGCCACTTCAAACTATAGAGGATCTCGTCAACGTATTCTTTTTTTGAACGCAGGCTGTCGGTGTCCTCTATCCTCAGGACAAACTGCCCCTTTTGCGTCCGGGCGTAGATCCAGTTAAATAAAGCGGTGCGGCCGCCGCCTATATGCAGATTCCCCGTCGGTGACGGGGCAAAACGAACTCGTATCATTTTACACCTTCCAAGTGAAGTCCTGAGCTTGTCCTGAGCGACAGTGAAGGACGCAGCGCAGGACGAACTCGTATCATTGTAACTCCTGTCTGTTTCTGTAGGGACAGCATAATATGCTGTCCCTACAACAATGAGCCGCTGTAGGGGCGGGTTTAAAACCCACTCCTACATTAATTTTATACCTTGTTCCAGCGCTGCCAGATTTACCGTAACTAACTCTCTTTTATCGGCCGGGGCGATCTCTCTGATCACCTCGCGCAGGCTTTGGGGCTGGACGATCCCGGTGAGCGCCGCAAAACAACCTAAAGCGATCATATTAGCCACCTTGATATTGCCCAGCGCGCAGGCCATATCGCTGAAAGGACACGCGCTGACCCGCGCGTTCTTCTCGGAAAAATCTCCGGTCAGCGAACTGTTTGCAATCAAGAGGCCGTTTTTCTTTAATCTGGCCTTGAATCTATTTAATGAAGGCGCGTTCATAATGATCAGCGCGTCTGCCTTGCTCACATAGGCAGAACCGATCTCGCTGTCGGAGACGACCACCATGCAGTGGGCAGTACCCCCGCGGACTTCTGCTCCGTACGACGGAAGCCAGGTAATAAACTTATCTTCCTTCATCGCAGCCTCTGCCAGGACCTTGCCTAAAAGCATTATACCCTGTCCTCCGGCTCCGGCTATAATTATTCGTTCAATCATAATTTGGTTAGGTTATTCGGTTATGGTTACGATGCCGTAACCCCTTTACTATTTTATTCTCCCCAACGGGAATTCTTTAGTCATCACGTCTCTTATCCAGTCCAGTGATTCCTTCGAGGACTTTCCCCAATATGTCGGACACGGCGAAAGGATCTCCACCAGAGAAAATCCGGTATTATTTATCTGGTTTAGAAATGCCTGCTTTATTGCCTGTTTTGCCTTGATCACTTGCTGCGGAGAAAAAAATGAAACCCGCTCCACATATTTTACGCCGGCCAGTAACGCCAGCATCTCGGAGATCTTCAAAGGATAACCATGAAAGCTAGCTTCTCTGCCGTTGGGCGTGGTGGCTGTTTTCTGCTTCAATAAAGTAGTCGGCGCCATCTGTCCACCGGTCATGCCGTAGATAGCATTATTGATAAATATGACGGTCAGATTTTCCCCGCGGTTGGCGGCATGAATTGTCTCATTTGTGCCGATCGCAGCCAGATCTCCGTCTCCCTGGTAGGTAAAGACAATATTGTCCGGCCTTACCCTTTTTATAGCCGTCGCCACTGCCAGCGCCCTGCCGTGTGCCGCTTCCGAACAATCAAAATCCCAATACTCATAGGCGATCACCGCGCATCCAACGGGAGCGACAGCAATGACCTTCTCCCTGATACCCAGTTCATCCACGGTCTCGGCAATCAACCGGTGGGCAATGCCGTGTCCGCAGCCAGCGCAGTAATGCGTGGCTATATTTCGTAAAGACTTAGGATGAGAGAACACTTTATTCATAATGTAAAGCCCCCTGTAGGGACAGCATATTATGCTGTCCCTACAAAAGATGCCGTATTCCGGTAGGGACAGGTTTCAAACCTGTCCCTACAAAACCTGCTGGACGCCTATAACAATCTTACCTTCTTTATAATCTCTCCCTCCGTCGGCACGCCCCCGCCGGAGCGCCCGAAAAAGTCCACTTTACAGCGGCATTCCAACGCAAGTTTTACGTCTTCTACCATCTGGCCGTAAGACATTTCTGTAACGAAAAAAGCCGGGCGTTTCTTTTTCCGGCTCAACTGCTCAAAGATCTTTCGCGGGAACGGCCAGAGCGTAACCGGACGGATCAACCCTGCCTTTTTGCCTTCTTGGCGCAGTTGAACAACAACGCTTTTTGCGATACGGCTCATGCTTCCATAGGCAACCAGAATAATTTTAGCGTCATCCAAAAACAGGCCTTCCCAACGCTGCTCTTTATTTTCTACGGCACGATATTTCTTCTGCGCCTTCAAATTGGCAATTTCTAAGGCGCCTTCTTTCATAAAAAAAGACTTTACGACATTAGCCGGCCGGCCCTTACAGCCGGTCAACGCCCATTTTTTCGTCGTTCGTATTTCGTCTTCCGTATTTCGTCCGCGGACGACGGACGACCCCTCGACTTCGCTCGGGGCAGACGGACGACGGACGACGACCAACGGTTCCATCATCTGCCCGAGCATGCCGTCGGCCAATATCATCGCCGGCATCAGGTATTTATCGGCTAGATCAAAAGCCAGGGGCATAAAATCATAGGCCTCCTGCACCGAAGAGGGTGCCAGCACGATAGTGCGGTAATCGCCGTGTCCGCCGCCGCGCGTAGCCTGAAAATAATCCGATTGCGCCGGCCAAATATTGCCCAGGCCGGGGCCTCCGCGCATTATATTAACAATAACTGCCGGCAAAAGTGCCCCGGCAATATAAGATATGCCCTCCTGTTTGAGGCTGATACCCGGGCTTGAAGATGAAGTCATCGCCCTTGCACCCGCGGCTGAGGCGCCATAAACCATGTTGATCGCGGCCAGCTCTGATTCCGCCTGGATAAATTCCCCGCCACAGGCAGGCATGTTTTTTGCCATATACGCGGTCAATTCATTCTGCGGAGTAATCGGATAACCGGCATAAAACCGGCATCCCGCCTGTATCGCCCCCTCGGCCATGGCTTCATTTCCGCTGATCAATATCTTTGTTTTCATTTTCATCATATCTCAAACTATCCGCTATACGCTATTTATACACCTCAATACAGCAATCCGGACAAATCACCGCGCACATCGCGCATCCAAGGCAAGCGTCTGTCTCATGGAACTCCGCGGGATTGGCTCCGCGCTTATTCAATTTATCACTTTTCTTGATTAAGCCCTTCGGGCAAAAAGCAACGCAAAGAAAACATCCTTTGCATTTCTCTTTATCTATGGTTATTCTAGCCATTAGTAATAAAATCTGATTTATTTCTTATCCAACGAATTTTTGATCTTTTCCGCGATACCGCTTCCGGTCAAGCCGTAAATTTCTAAAAGTATTTCTCTCTTGCCATGGGTCACAAATTCAGAGGGTAAACCGATCTTCGTCACCGCGCGGCCTATGTTTTCTTCGACAGCGCTGCCAAAACCGCCTTCAAGCACCCCGTCTTCCACGCTGAATATAGGCTGCGCCTCGGCGCCGGCTAACTTATAAAGATCCGTATCCAGGGGTTTGATAAAACGGGCATTAATAAGCGTGCCGGATAAATTATCTTTGGCTAATTCCTCCATTGCTTCAAGCGCGGGGGCAACCATACTGCCCAGGGCAATGAGCGTAAAATCTTTTCCTTCCATTAATACTTCCGCTTTCCCGCGCTCCAGCGGCGTGGCTTTCTTCAGGTTTAACTGCGGCAGGACAGATTTTGGATACCTTATGGCTTGCGGCCCGTCGGCCTTAAGAGCGAATTCCAGCATCTCGGCAAACTCAGGGCCGTCTTTGGGAGCCATCAGCGTCATGCCGGGGATAGAGCGCAAAAAATTTATATCAAATATTCCCTGGTGGGTGACGCCGTCTTCCCCGGCGATACCGGCGCGGTCAACGGCAAATACCACGGGCAATTTCTGCAGCGCGGCCTCTTCCATTATCTGATCGTATGCCCTCTGCAGGAACGTGGAATATATCGCGACAATGGGTTTTAATCCTGCCCGGGCAAGCCCCGCGGCAAAACATACGGCGTGAGATTCGGCGATGCCCACGTCAAAAAATCTTTCCGGGTACATAGCGCAAAATTTATCCAGGCCCGTACCCTCGGGCATAGCCGCGGTAACGGCAACAATGCTTTTGTCGCGGGCGGCCAAATCCACTATTTTTTTGCTGAAGAGCCCGGTATAGGTTTCCTGCGCTCCGGCAGGCGTTTTAGCCAAGGGCCGGCCTGACTCAATTTCAAATGGCCCGGTTCCATGGAACCTGACCGGGTCCTTTTCCGCGGGGACATAACCTTTACCCTTTTTAGTAACCACATGTATTATCCTGGGGCCCTTGATAGTAGCGACATTCTTCAATGTCCTGGTCAGGAGGCCGATATCATGGCCGTCAAACGGACCGAAATAACGGAACCCCAGCTCTTCAAAGAGCATGCCCGGGATAAATAAGCCCTTTAATCCCTCTTCAAATTTATTTGCCAGTTTCAAGAGCCGCCCGCCCCTGGGCAGGCGCGACTTTATAAAATTTTCCAGCGAGTCATGAAACCGGTTATAAATAGGCAATGAGATGATCTTGTTTAAATATGTGCTGATGGCCCCGGTATTGGCGGCAATGCTTAACTCATTGGTATTTAAAATAACGAGTATATCTTTTTTTAAATGCCCGGTATTATTAAGGCCCTCAAAACATAACCCCCCGCTTAAAGAGCCGTCCCCGATCACCGCTATCACCTTAAAAGCCGGCTTGCCCTGGGCCTGGTAGTCCCTGGCGCAGGCAATACCCAATGCCAGAGAAACCGCGGTAGAACTGTGGCCCGTAGTAAAAACATCACAGGACGATTCATCCTTGCAGGGGAAACCGCTCAACCCCCGGTAAGTACGCATGCTCGCAAAATCTTTGTTCCTGCCGGTGAGTATCTTGTGGGCATAGGCCTGGTGGCCGACATCAAATATTATCCTGTCTGTGGCAGGATCAAAACAATAATGCAAGGCGATGATCAGTTCCACCGCACCCAGGCTTGAGGCAAGATGCCCGCCGTTACGGGATACTACGTCAATGATCCGGGCCCTGATCTCGGCGGCCAACCGCGGCAATTGCTCGAGAGAGAGTTTTTTTAGATCCCCGGGGTTATTAATGCGTTCCAGCAGCATAGGTTAATCTTCGCTCTTTTGCTCATCCAGCGGCTTTAATTCAAGATCGCCCAATTTGCTCTTTGCCAGCACATCGATTTTTTTCTTAGCACTCTCTAATTTTGATCCGCAGACACGGGAGAGCTCAATGCCCTCCTGGTACTTTTTCAGGGCGTCATCCAGAGAAAGGTTGCCTTTTTCCAGTTCCTCGACTATCTTTTCCAGTTTTTTTAAAGCCTCTTCAAATTTTATCTCGGCCATCTTTTTTTACCTCCGTTACCTGGCTCAGGACCTCTCCTTTATCCAGCCGCGTCTTAATAATGTCGCCTTTTGTTACCATGGCAGCGTCTTTAACCACGATGTTGCCGGGCATCTTAAAGGCAATGCTATAGCCGCGGCCCAAAACATTTAAGGGGCTTAAAGTTGAAAGCCTCTGTGCCGCGGACATAAGCCGTGTCTGCCTTAGTTCAATAAAATGCCCCGCGCGCACCTGAATTTGGCGTGAAAGATCCGCGATCTTCCGGATGTTTTGGCCGATGAGGACCGCCGGATTTAACATTGATAATTTTTTTTCAGCGGCAGTAAAAACCGCAAGGTTGAGTTTAAAAATATTCTCCGCCCCAAGCTGCATGCGCCAGGCGCGGTCCTCTATAACCTGCCGGAAATCTAAAACCGCCTCCTCTGCCGCTCGCAAGAGGCCCTGCCGCAGGCTGTCCAATTTAACCCAAAGATCTTCTTTCTTGGGGATGACCAGCTCCGCGGCCACAGAAGGCGTGGGTGCCCGCAGGTCCGCCACAAGGTCAGCGATGGTCCAATCCCGTTCATGGCCCACTGCCGAGATCACCGGGATCTTGGATTCATATATCGCCCTGGCTACAACCTCTTCATTAAAGGCCCAGAGGTCTTCAATGCTTCCTCCGCCGCGGCCAACAATCATCACTTCGATGCGCTCAGAAACCGCAAGCGTGTCATTAAACTCATTAATAAGCTTTATCGCCCGGACAATGTCCGGGCCTGAGCCTTCGCCCTGCACCTGGGCAGGAGAGATCACAATACGCGCTCCGCTGAAACGCCTGTCCAGGACCTTCAGGATATCCTTGATCGCGGCTCCGGAAAGCGAAGTCACTATCCCTACCCCTGACGGAAGATACGGTATGGGCCTCTTGTGTTCTGCGGCAAAAAGCCCCTCGCCTTCTAATTTTTTCTTTAACTGCTCTAAGGCAAGCTGAAGGCCCCCGATACCTTTTGGTTCGAGCCTATCAATTAAAAAAGTATATTTGCCTAACGGTGGATAAACGTTAAGTTTCCCGGAACAAATGACCTTTAAGCCATTTTCAAGCTTGAATTTTATGTTTTTGCTTCGATAAGCGAATATCGCAGCGGGCAGTACCGCATCCTTATCCTTCAGGGAAAGATAAAAATGCCCCGAAGGATGCGCGTTGGCATTTGAAATTTCCCCCTCCACCCAGACCTCGGTGAAAGCATTCTCCAGCAGGATCTTTATATCCTGGGTGATCTCGGAAACCGTGTAAACGTGCCTTTTTTTCCCCGATTGGCGCGTCTGGCTAAAAAGGTCTGCCGCGAAATTATCCGTCATGCTTTTAACTATGGTTTTTCCGCCGGGGCAGCCGGAACCGCCGGTTTATCCAAAGCAGCTGAAGCTATTGATTTATCGGCTGTAACCGGCTCTGCCGGGGCAGCCAGGGATTCCTGGGGTGGACTTTGAACGACTTCGGGCTGCGGCGGTTTCTTGGTCAAAACTATCATCTGGACCGAATAAGGTTTTAAAGACAATATTTCCTGCCAGGCGCCGGATTCGGCAATCGCTTCTTTCTCTTCTACAGGGGTAAACGGACAGTCAGAGCTGCAGGCTGAATCTATGGCAAACCTCTGGTATAAATAATTGTCTTTTAAGTTCTTGAGATTGATCTTGAGCGCGCGGGGCGCGCCGGAAGAAATTTCCGCGCTATCGTTTAATTCCTGCGCCTTCTTTAAAAGCGCCTTTACTCTTTTAGTGGTACGCAGATTGACGATCTCTACCTGACGACGCATGATTTTATTGATCTCCCCGGATTTAATATAGTTCAGCACTGCCTTTCTTTCCGCCGAAGAAAGTGTCGCGATATTCCTGGAGAAATAATTCTTTACTATATCGGGGTCGATATAGTTATAAAAAAGAAGGACGAACCCGTTTTCTCTGCGCGTAGCGATGATACCTATGAAGTCGTCGTTTATTTTAAGCGGCAGCAGCTCGTTCCCCAGGTTGTTGAGCATCCTGAAGACATTATAGGCGGCCTTAGGAGAACCTTTGTAACCGTCGTGATCGGTGTCATAAGAGAAGATACCGACATTTCGAACGACACCTTCCTTATTCTCCTTGAAATCCTCCAAACAGAAATATAATTGATAATCAATGCCGGCCTCATACATGTTTTTTATCCGGCGGGGAATGTAGCTGGCCGAAATATAGGCCTTTTCTTCTCTCTCGGGCAGGACATTGGCGCTGCGGTCATAGTTCCATTCGTCCACGATAAGGGGTGCGGCGCGCTCAAAACCGAAATACGACAGCCAATCGCGGATCAAGAGTGCCGCGGTCTTTTTATAAGTAGTGTTTTCTTTTTCCGCCTGCGGGTCGCTTGAGAAGCCATGCCAGCTGACAAAATCCAGGGGAAGGTGGCGACGGTAGCAATATTTGATGAACTCATAGATCAGGCTCTTTTCCGGGGTGGTTATAGTATTGCCTTCCAGGCTCTGGAACCACCAGCTCACACCGGGGCCGCCCACGGGAATATGGATCTTGGTCTCGTCCTCTAACTCTTTCACGCCTTCTGCCACTGCCCGATACAGATTAAAATATTCCTGTTTCCTCCCCAGAAAAAAATCGTCCAGGTCGGGGGCATTCCATACCTCATACCAGATATTATACTTTTTCTCGCAGCTAAGTTCGCGGATGTAGCCTTTTACCAGCTCTTTAAACGCTTTTAAATCCCAGGGCGGGGCTTTTTTGTCCAGGGCCTTACCCAGCCCTGCGGGTGTGCCGAATATATCCAGGATCACAACGCCCCCGGAGTCGTTTATATTCTTGATCACCGACTCATAATTAACCAGCAATTTGCCCTGCGCCTCTTTATCTTTGGAAAGATGAGCAAGATCCCACAGGCTGAATTGCAGGCGATAGATGCCGCCAAAGCCTATATCTTTCTGCCAGGTATCCAGCACTTCTTTGGCGCTTAAGCCCTGGGGCCAGGTAATATCGCGATGCAAACCGCGGCCGCTTAAATCTATGTTCGGCCGGAATACTTTTGGCAAAGGCACGGATTTTGCCGTTGCGTCGATGGCTATATCTAATTCTCCATTCTGGGCAAAACAGGCCGTGGAAAATATTAAGGCGCAGGCCGCAAAGAGACAGAACAAAATCCGGCTCTTTGGCTTACCCGCTTCCAATACCCAACGTCCCACGTCCAACGTCCTACGTCCTACGTTCATTTTATTCATTTAGCTTTCTCTGCACTCTTACTATCGATCGGGCCTTTCCCGTTGACTCGTCTATATCTACAACTGCCCCCTGCAGCTGGATATTCTCCGTAGCCACGTCAAACTTGGCGGGGATAGAAGTAAGAAATCTTTCAATGACCGCCGGGATATCTCTGCCGATAACGGAATCATACGGCCCGGTCATGCCCGCGTCAGTTAAATATGCTGTCCCCTGCGGCAGGATCCTTTCATCGGCGGTCTGTATGTGCGTATGTGTCCCCAGGACCGCGGAAACTTTGCCGTCTAAATACCAGCCCATAGCTGTTTTTTCAGAGGTGGCTTCGGCATGGATATCTACAATGATAATGTTTGTTTCTTTGATCAGATTTTCGCGCGCAGCCAAAACAGCTTTAAACGGGCAGTCCAGCGGCTGCATAAATACGCGGCCGTTAACATTGATCAGGCCGATCTTCTGCCCCGTAGAGCTCGCCTTAAAAATTCCGTATCCTGACCCCGGAGCCCCTGGCGGGTAGTTAGCCGGCCGCAAGATGCGGCTTTCGCGGCTGATCAATTCAAATATCTCTTTTTTCTTCCAGATGTGGTCTCCGGAAGTGAGCGCGTCAACCCCGGAAGTAAATAAATCGTCTGCCACTGAAGCGGTAATACCCGAACCGCCTGCGGCGTTTTCCGCGTTAGCCACCGTAAAATCAAGGCTGAACTCAATCTTTAGCGCCGGCAGAAGCGCTTTGATCGCCTGCCTGCCGGGGCTGCCGACTACGTCGCCGATAAATAATATATTCATTGAACTCCTTGGTTACGTTGTTCGGTTACGGTTACGATACCCGTTTCGTAGTTCGTCGTTCGTCTTCCGTCGTTCGTATATCGTAGGTAATACGGAATACGGACGACGAAAGACGGAAGACAATGCGCTATTTCGCATATTCTATCGCTCTTGTTTCGCGAATCACCGTAACTTTAATCTGTCCCGGATATTCCATGCCCTCTTCTATCTTCTTGCGGATATCCCGTGCAAGAGCCGTGGCGTCGTTATCAGATATCTTCTCGGGCTGGACAATGACGCGGATCTCGCGCCCGGCCTGGATGGCAAAAGATTTTTCCACGCCTTTAAAAACATTGGCGATGGATTCCAGTTTTTCCAGCCGTTTAATATAAGTCTCCAGGGTCTCTCTGCGGGCGCCCGGACGGGCGGCGCTGATGGCATCCGCAGCTATCGCCAAAACAGCGTAAAGGCCCTGGGGCTGGACCTCCTCGTGATGGGCCTCGATAGCGCCCACAACTTCAGCCGACTCGTTAAACTTTCTGGCCAGGTCCGCGCCGATCTTGGCGTGCGTGCCTTCGATCTGATGATCGATGGCCTTACCGATATCGTGCAACAGGCCGACGCGCCTGCCCAGTTTGAAGTCCAGGCCGATCTCCGAAGCCATCATCCCTAAAAGAAAGGAGACTTCCTTGGAATGCTGCAGGGCGTTCTGGCCGAAGCTGGTGCGGTATTTCAGGCGGCCCAGGAGCTTGATCAATTCCGGATGCAGGCCGTTAATGCCGGCTTCAAATGCGGCACGCTCGCCTTCTTCGCGGATCTTATCGTCCATTTCTTTCTTGGTTTTTTCCACGATCTCTTCAATGCGGCCGGGATGTATCCTGCCGTCGGAGATCAGTTTTTCAAGGCTAAGCCTGGCGATCTCTCTACGGACTGTATCAAAGGCCGAAAGCGTCACCGCCTCCGGGGTGTCGTCAATGATGACGTCAACGCCGGTGGCCATTTCCAGGGCGCGGATGTTCCTGCCTTCCCTGCCGATAACACGTCCCTTCATTTCGTCATTGGGCAAATTGACAACGCTCACGGTCGATTCCACGCAGTGCTCTGCCGAACAACGCTGGATAGCAAGGCTGACGACCTCCCTGGCTAATTTTGCCGAAGTATTGCGCAATTCTTCTTCATGTCTTTTGATAAATACTGCTTTCTCCGTGGTCAACTCTTCGTTGAGCCGGCTCAAGAGGATCTGCTTTGCCTCTTCAGCGGAGAGCGAAGATATTTTCTGCAATCTTTCTTTTTCTTCCGCGATCAAAGCATGCAAATGGCTATCCTTGGCCTTAAGAGCTTCTTCCTGCTTCTTGAGATTATCCTGCCTGGATTCAATTTCCCTTTCTTTCTTTTCCAGAAGATCGAGCCGGCGTTCGATATTTTCCTCTTTTTGCGCCAGCCGCCTTTCCAGGTTAGATATTTCCTGGCGTCTTTCTTTGGTCTCGTTCTCAAAATCCTGGCGCATCTTATAGAGCAAATCCTTAGCTTCCAACTCTACTTCCCTGCGCCTGTCCTGCGCTTCTTTTTTGGCCTGTTCCAGGATGGACTGCGCCTGGGTTGAGGCGTCCTTGACCTTTTTTTCCGCCCAGTGCTTCCTGAAAAAATAACCCAGGTAGGCGGCAATCAAAACAATGCCCGTAAATATCATAATGTTCAACATATACCTAAAATACCTCCTTAGCAAAAAGCGCCGATTAACAGAAACGACGGCCTTTAGCCGGTAAATCTTTTTAACTGTTTGTGGATAAAAATTAGGCGAAGAGGACTTTTCCCACGCTTACATCATGCGCTTGAACGGGGACGGAAGGTAAGATTTGAAAATCAAATGCCAGGCCGATGGTGGCGGTTTTTGGAGACAGAATTGCCAGGAAGCGGTCATAATAGCCCTTACCACGGCCCAGGCGGTTGCCTTTTTTATCAAAAGCAACACCGGGCACGATCACCAGATCCAGGTTATCCAGGGGAACCGGCCGCTCCAATGCCGGCTCCCGTATTCCGTAAGGGCCAACTCTCAATTTCGCGCTGTCTTCCAACAAACATGGCCTAATTAATATTTTATTTTTCATGCACACCGGCACCATAACAATCTTACCAAGTGATCTCGCAGCCGTAATCATGCCGGAGGTATCCGGCTCCCCGCCCAGCGAGATGTAAAACATTATCGCCTTCGCCTTCTTAAAAACCTTTGTCCTTAAAAGTTTTGCCTTTAATGCCCTACTTTTTCGGTCTCGGTTTTCCTCCTTCTGTATTTTTAGTTTCAATAGAATTTTACTACGTATCCGTCTCTTTGTCAACCTCGCCTTTTCGTCAAATTGAGTCAACATCGCCGTATCAATGCTCGTGGCCGCCATGCTCTTTATCTTTAAACGGCACCGGCCGCCCCTGCTTCTGATAGTAATCTTTTAACGCGCTGCGCAAAGCCTCCTCTGCCAGCACGGAACAATGCATTTTTATTGGAGGAAGACCTCCCAAGGCCTCTGTTACCGCGCGGTTGGAAATCTTGAGTGCCTCTTCAATGCTTTTGCCTTTGACCATCTCCGTAACCATAGAACTTGTTGCGATAGCCGCGCCACACCCATACGTCTTGAATTTGGCGTCAACAATAATATCATTTTCTATTTTTAGATACATTCTCATTACATCGCCGCAAATCGCGTTACCCACATTACCTACACCGCTGGCATCGGAAATTTCCCCGACATTCCTGGGATTTTTAAAGTGATCCATGACTTTTTCGCTATAAGGGCCTTGTTCCATTTTATTTACCCATCATTCGACTCACTTCGTTCGATCATTATGGACCCCGAGCGACGTCGAGGGGCCCATCATTCGACTCACTTCGTTCGATCATTATGGACCCCGAGCGACGTCGAGGGGCCCATGATCAATTAATGCGGGCGGGCGGATTTTTTATGATCCTTAGCTCGCTGTATGGCCCTGATCTGATCAAGTTTATTTTTCTTTGCCAATTCGTTATATATCAGCACCCAGGCGCAGTCGCGGTCGCGGTCCACCTCGCACTTGCCTTTATCCGTGCCGCCGCAGGGGCCGTTTAATAACCCTTTGGCGCAGAGTGTCGCGGGGCAAATGCCGCCGGTAACATCCAGGACGCAGTCGCCGCAAAGGGAGCATTTTTCGTAGAAATCTCCCTTGGCGTCCATTACCGCGCCGAATACGGTATTCAACGCCGGTAAAACAACTAAGCCCAGGCGGTCATTATCTCGGACCGACTGCACACCCAGGCCGCAGGCCAAAACCAGGATCGCTTCTGCCTGGCGCAGAGCAGGCATGTTTTTGGCCAATTCCGTCTTTAGTTTAGCGGCGATACACGGCGCATCCGGAATGCATGCGCCGACTACTGTTTTAGAATTCTTCTGCAGTTCGGCCCTCATTAGAGACACTTCCGGCTCACCGCCGGTCTTACAGGTAGCCGAGCACTCTCCGCAGCCGACTAAAAACACTTTATTAAAGCCGTCCAGCGAACGCAGTATATCCGCCAACGCTTTTTGTTCGCTAACAATCATCTTCTATCACAACTTACGTTATGTTAAAGAGTTAAATTCCAGCTGAAAACCCATATATAATTTTATCATATCCAGGTCGTCCGCTCAAGTGAAATATGGTCCGCCTCCCTCGGCCTGTAGGGGCGGGTTTCAAACCCGCCCCTACGGAAACATGTACTGTAGGGACAGCATAATATGCTGTCCCTACGATGAGTCGCGGAAATATTCGTCCATCTCATCTAGAAACTTCTTGTTCTTTATATCGCGCTCGCCGAGAATGTCCTCTACTTCAAAATCATCAAAGCTGCCCGCACCCCCCGCATTCTCTATCTCCATAAATTTATCCAGAATGCCCCCATCTTCCAGGAAGCGCGACGCCCGGCTGAACACTGGGCCGCCGTCGGCCATAAAGCCGCGGCTCTTACGCTCAAGAAGAGGCTTAAGAAAAAACAGGTT
>JAUYEC010000018.1 GCA_030691585.1 Candidatus Omnitrophota bacterium | reverse complement strand
CGGAAATATATCTGCGTCTTTGAGGTCAACAGGAATAATCCCGCGCAGTTTATCTATGCGCTGACGCATCGGGAACACAGAGGTGTGATCAAGTTCAGCCGGAAATATCTGTCAGGTTTGTTTAAGAATAAGACAAAGCTTGTAAAACAGGCTTCAGCGGGCGTTATTTTTCCCAATAAAACGCCGGGTTTTATCTTTCCATTTTTAAAAAGAGCCCCTTTTGTGATACCAATTTTCGGCATATCTAATTTTATAATCTGCGAAAAGGTATGATCTAAATGAGCGTAGATATTGTCCTTGCCACCGCCTGCAGTTCGGCAAAAGAAGAGTTTGGCCTGCTCTCGGCAGCGGGTGCCAGCAGGCCGCCGCTGAATCTTCTGAATCTGGGTGCCGCGCTCATCGAGAATGGATATTCCGTCGCTGTTATAGACGGGGTAACAGCAATTGGCGGTTTAGATGAAGTCGTGGAATCTATTGCAGCGCTTGAGCCGCGTTTCATCGGGCTGACTGCTATGACAGCGAATATTCATGGCAGTTCCCGGATGGCCGCGCTCTTACGTAAAAGAATGAATAAAGCGCCGATCATTATAGGCGGGATCCATGTCAGCACATTGCCCGAAGAAACAATGAGCTCATTTGGTTCTTTTGATATAGGCGTTGTCGGCGAGGGAGAAAATACCTTAGTTGAATTAATTAAAGCGCTCGAAAAGCAAGAGGATATTTCAAGGATCCCCGGCCTCGTGATCCGGGCCAAAGACGGGATCCGCTTGACTCCGCCGCGCGCGTTGATCAGCGGCCTCGATACTTTGCCTCTTCCGGCGTGGCACCTGCTGGAGGATTACGTCCGGAAATACCAGCCGACTCTTTCGCGAAAAACGCGCTTACCGTCGGCCTATATCGTTACTTCGCGCGGATGCCCTTATTCCTGTTCTTTTTGTAATAATATCGTGCACGGCAGGACATTCCGGTCTTACAGCGTGGATTATATTATGAATTTGGTAGCTCACTTGGTCAAAGCCTATGGGGTGAGGGACCTGACTATATATGATGAAAACCTGGCTTTAAACAGGCAAAGGATCATTGATCTATGCCGCCGCCTTATAGATGCCCGATATGATCTTACCTGGTCATGTGATGCCAGGGTCGATAGCGTTGATGACGAAATGCTCGGGGTTATGTATAAAGCAGGGTGCCGCTCCATTTGGTTCGGGATGGAGAGCGGTAATGCGGCGGTGCTTGAAAGGTATAATAAAGGGATCAAGCTGGAGGATTCGCGAAGGGCGGCCGGATTGACAAGAAAGCATAAGATCAAATCGAGCGGTTCTTTTATAATAGGGGGGCCGCAGGAGGCTGTCTCTACTATCAGGGATACGATCTGTTTTGCCAAAAAAATAGGGCTGGATTATTTTGTGCCCTATTTCTATACGCCGGTGCCGGGAACGCCGGATTACAATACGATCGAGCAGTATGGGACAGCCGATCTTGATTATCGCTCGGCAACCATGACCCAGCCTACTTTTGCTCCGCGCGGAATGACTATCGCCGATGTGCGTAATTGGTATATCCGCTCGCTTGTATGCTTTTATTTACGACCCAGGATCATCTTTAACCTCGCCAAAGAAGCGGGCTTTACGGGCCTTTTAAGGTGCGGATTTTCTTTTTTATTAAACGCGATAAATGCTATAATGATGCCTCAAAAAAACAGGCGCATAAAATCAAGCGAATGAAACAAAATGGATGTTAAAAAGAAAGAGATTATAACGTTGGATTTCAGGTTTTTGTTGTTGGTATTATTCCTTATGCCGATCGCGGGAATATACAGCTTAATGAACAAGCCTGTTCAGATAGCGGACCTTTTATTCCTGGCTTTTTTTCTTATATGGCTTCCCAGGAGAATTTTGGCCGGCAAGTTCCGGCTTAACGCTAAATTCCGGCTATTTTTGGCCATGCTCATTGTATTCTGTATTTCCGCGTATTTCTCGCCGTTGGGCCAGATAAGCTTAGCCGGCCTGGCCATCAAGATGTATCTTTTAAGCTTGGCCTATGTCATTTCCGAAGAGATCGATTCCGCCGCAAAATTCAGGATGGCGCTTGACAGCATATTGTTCTCGGGGCTCTATGTAATCGCGTTCGCTTTTTCAGGGATTGTGTTTTTTATGACAGGGCGCTCGAGCGTTTTTCTTTGTCCGCCCGGTATATTGGACCTCCCGCTGCGTTTCTTGCCGCGCGTGCAAAGCGTTTTTTCTTCTCCGAGTTTCCTGTCATCATTTTTAATAATAATCATGATGCTGCTGGTAGAAAAGGCCTCAAGCTGCGGGTCCTGTGTCCGGCGCCGCCTTTACCTCGTTTATCTTATATTAAGCGCGGCAGCTTTATTTTTTACGTTCTCCCGTGATATTATCGGTTTGGGGTGGGGATTAATATTCCTGTTCATGTGGCGGGGGGTAAAACGCCGCGCAATCCTGTCCTATTCAAAATTGGCCATGTTCTTGATCACGGTTTGTGTATTGGTGCTCACTGTCTGGTATATTTTTCCTGTGACCGTATATAAAACTTCCCCGGATATGGTACCTATGTCTTCGGCCGTGCAATACAAATTGGATGGGGGGGCGATTATAAACCGGATGGGCTGGGTCTCGGAAAAATTTGTTTCTTTTAACGCGCATTTGCATAACCGTTTTATCGAATTAAGGGATTCAGGCAGGACATTCGTCAATCACCCCTTATTAGGTATAGGCGTAGGAGTATTGCCGTCGCAGGGATATTTTACCGCGCCTTATTCGCGCTCGGCGCATAACACTTATTTGCAGGTCCTGGCGCAGACCGGGATCCTGGGGTTTATTGTTTCTTTAGTTTTCATAATAAGTTTATTCCGTATTCTCCGCGCGCAGGGCAGGGACAGTCCGCTCTACGGCACTAAACTTGTATTCAAGGCAATACTTGTGATCTTCTTGGTCAATATGTTCTTTATTGATCTGGATAACTTCCGGTATTTTTGGATAATAGCCGGGCTTATCTTTTCCTTGAAAAATATAGAAGGCGAAAAGAATGCTTAAAAACCAGAATATTATCTGCATATCATCCATAGACTGGGATTTTGTATGGCAGGGCCACCAGGAGATAATGTCGACATTCGCCAGGTCCGGCAATAAGGTTTTGTTTATAGAAAATACCGGCGTGCGCCCCCCCGGCTTCAAGGATGTGCCGAGGCTGCACAAGAGAACGATCGACTGGTTTAAAAGCGTCAAGGGCTTCAGGAGGGAATCGGAAAATTTATTTATATATTCTCCGCTTGTGCTGCCATTCCAATATTCGCGGTTTGCAAGGCGGATCAATAAATACCTGCTGCTTAAGCCGCTCAGGCGATGGATGAAAGTAATGAAATTCCGCGATCCGATCATCTGGACATTTTTGCCCACAGGGACCGCCCTGGATATTATAAACAATATCGACAATAAGCTGTCGGTCTATTATTGTATCGCCGATTTCTCCAAGCTGGTCTCCAATCCGAAAAAAGTGGAGAAGACAGAGAAGGAATTAGTCGCAAAATGCGATATCGTGTTTGCGCAAGGAACAGTATTGAGCGATAAATGTTTGAGATTTAATGACGCTGTTCATATTTTTCCTTTTGGAGTAAGAATAGCGGATTTTGAAAATTTCCGGCCCACCCCCCATCAAGCAGCGGAGGATATAAAAAATATACGCGCTCCGGTCATCGGCTATATCGGCGGCATACACAGGCATCTGGATTTTGAGCTGTTGGAATACATAGCAAGGAGCAGGCCGGATTGGTCCATGGTCCTGGTAGGGCCGCTGCAAACGGACATATCCCGGATAGCCGGCCTGAAAAACGTGTTCTTTTTGGGGAAAAAAGAATTTTCCGAACTGCCAAATTACATCAGCGAATTCAGCGTCGGCATTATCCCGTATCTGAGGTCGGGATATACCGAGACGGTCTATCCTACCAAGTTGAATGAGTACCATGCCTTAGGCAAGCCCGTGATATCCACGGACCTGCCCGAAGTCGTTAATTTTAATTCGGAGAACGGGGGTCTGGTGGCCGTAGCCGCCAGCAAAGAAGAATTTATGAAGATGATCTCCGCGGCTATAGATGACCCCGGGGACAGCGGGCTCAAATCCAGGCGCATTGCTTCCGCGAAGAAGAACAGCTGGGCGCGCAGGATAGATGAAATGAGCGGTTTGATCGAGGAGGCGTTTGAGAAAAAAACAAGCACGCCGGCGGATTGGACGCAGAGTTTCGTGAAAATGTATAAAAAAACCAGCAGGACGGCCCTTAAATCGGCAGCCGCGGTTTTGGCCGTATACCTGATGCTCTTTTATACGCCGTTAGTCTGGATTTTGGCAGGGCCCTTAAAGATCTCTCAGGAACCGCTAAAATCCGATTGTATCGTCGTTTTTGCCGGAGGTGTGGGTGAATCCGGTAAGGCCGGGCAAGGGTTCGAGGAAAGGGTTAACCGCGCGGTAGAGCTGTATAAAGAAGGATATGCCGGCAAAATACTGTTTAGCTCCGGGTATAAATACTTTTTTGATGAGGTCCTGGTCATGAAGGCCTTAGCCGTTTCTTTCGGGGTGCCGGAAAACGCGATCATTTTGGAAGATAAAGCGAAAAATACCGTCGAAAATGTAAAATTTTCAACAGAAATCCTTGATAAAAATCATATGAATAGTATATTATTAGTGAGTTCGCCGTATCATATGCTTAGGGCTAAACTTGTTTTTAATAAGATTAGCCGTAATATCAGCGTAACTTGTACCCCGGTTAATGACAGCCTGTTTTACGCGGTTGACGGCAAAGAAGGCCCCGGAAAAAAATTCGGGAAGATGATAAGCACCGAGCAGATCAAAGGTATCGTGCATGAATATATGGGTATTTTGTATTACTGGTGGAAGGGAAAGGTTTAGCTATGAATAAAATAACCGCGAAGGTCATTGATGAAAAAGGAAGATTATTCGGCAAAATTAACATAATCGATTTCCTGGTGATCGTTTTTTTTGTGAGTTTGACCCCCGTGTTTTTTTCTTTTGGGCAAAAGGAAAAAAAAGCGCCGGAGGCGAAAATTATCATTGTCGCGCAAGAGGTGCCGCCTCAATATACGCAGATCAGGGCTCTTTGTGAATTGGTTGAACTTACGCCGGCAGCTTTAAATTCTGTCATGATAGGCACTCAGCAGGTTGATGAGCAAGGCAAAGTAATAGGGGGAATAATCTGGGTTGGAGAATCCAGCCCGTTCATTGAATATGGTAATCTCGGGATAGATGAGGACGGAAAATTAAGAAAAATAATATTTGGAGCCTCTAAATTTAAAAACTTATCCGTGAAATTGTGGCTTAAGGTGCAGATCAGGGGGACCGATCTGTATTATAACGGCCAGATCCTGCGCCTGGGTTTGCCGTTTATTTTTAAAACCGATAAATATGATATTAAGGTCCTGATGAAAAATGTGGATAACAGCGTATGAAGAGAGGTGTCCTTTATATTGAAAACAGGCTGGACAAGATCACGGCTGATAGCTGTATATTTAAGTTGATCGAAGCGGTTATCACCCGGGCAAGGGCCGGTTTTAAATATAGTTTTTTTGGCAGGATAAGCCAGGTAAATGGGCCCCGTAATATGTCGGTTTTGGCTGACAGCAGGTCCGCTAAATTTTCAATTCATTTATATGATTTCTGGAAATCCAGGATCAGGGATTTTGCGCGCCCCGGCAGCGCCGCGAATTTTATCAAAGTATGCGGAAAAAAAATCTATTCATTTTGCCTGGTGAATGCGGGTTCTATTTTGATCATCGCCGTCCTGTCAAATATATTTTTTCTTTTGGTTCTGCATAAACGTATATTCTTCACGGATTGGGCCGTCAGAGCGTTATTGCTGCTGATAGGGTTGGCGGGTTTATCTTATCGGCCGCGGCCCCGGGAAATCTTGAGGTCAAGCTTCTTATTAAAATACATAATGTATAAAGGACAAAACGAAACGGAGGAAGAATGAAGGCGTTGATCACAGGCGGTGCAGGTTTTATCGGTTCGCATTTGAGCGAACAGTTGTTGTCGATAGGCGATGAGGTTATTGTTCTCGATAACCTTTCTACGGGCAGGATGGAGAATATAGCGCAGCTTAAGGCAAACCCGAAATTCAAATTGGTCATCGGTTCGATCCTCGATGAGCGCCTTCTGGACAAGTTCGTCGAGCAGGCGGATGTCGTATATCACCTTGCCGCGGCTGTCGGAGTGGAGCTGATAGTCAAGAAACCCCTGGAGTCACTTACTACAAATATACGCGGCAGCGAACTGGTGCTTGAGATGGCGCACCGCTACCACAGAAAAGTCCTTATTACTTCCACTTCGGAGATCTACGGGAAGAATACCAGCGGGCTCCTCAAGGAGACCGACGACAGGATACTGGGGTCGCCCTTAAAGACGCGCTGGGGATATTCTACCGCTAAAGCTGTTGATGAGATGTTGGCCTATGTTTACTGGAAGGAAAAGGGCCTGCCATCGGTGATTGTGCGCTTGTTCAATACCGTAGGGCCGAGGCAGACAGGCGTATACGGGATGGTTATGCCCCGTTTCGTAGGGCAGGCTTTGAAGAAGGAGCCGTTGACCATCTACGGCACCGGAAAGCAAACGAGATGCTTTACCCATGTAAAAGACGTGGTTGGCGCCCTCGTAAAGCTGATACAGACGCCCGAGGCCGTGGGCCAGGTGTTCAATATCGGGAGCCAGGATGAGATCAGTATGGAGGGCCTGGCCAAAAAGATCATCGAATTGACAAAAAGTTCATCAACCACAAAATATATTCCCTACGAAAAGGCCTACGAAGAAGGTTTTGAAGATATGCAGCGCCGCGTCCCCGATACAACCAAGATCAGGAATTTGACCGGTTTTAAGCCTACATACACCTTGCCTGAAATAATCAAGGATATCATTGGTTACCTAAAAAATAAAAACAGGGACGGTTCTTAACTCAAAGCAAAAGTGTCCCTGGAAAAGGGGACAGTTTAAGATTGGTTTAAGAACCGTCCCTGACTGATGTTTCTATGAAAAAAGTTAAGATCGTCCGCATCATTGCCAGGCTCAATGTCGGAGGGCCGGCGATACACGTTGCCATATTAAGCGCCGGCCTGGACAAGAGCCGTTTTGAGACTGTGCTTGCCTGCGGCAGCCTGGGCAAAGGGGAGGCGGACATGTCCGATTACGCCCGCTCAATGGGGGTTGCGCCCTATATGATCCCGGAATTGGGCCGCGAGCTGGATCTCTTCGGCGACTTGAGCGCTTTTATAAAAATATACCGCCTGATCCAAAAAGAGAAGCCGGATATGATCCATACGCATACCGCCAAAGCCGGAACTCTTGGCCGCGCGGCGGGCATATTGTATAATTTGACGCGGCCGCCGGCCTGCCGCGCCAAGCTCATCCATACTTTTCACGGCCACATATTTAACGGATATTTCAACGCCGCTGTCTCCCGTTTTTTTCTCTTAATTGAACAGATACTGGCGCTTTTTACTTCCCGGATAATTGCGGTCAGCCCGTCGGTGAAAAAAGAATTAGTCAGCCGCGGCGTCTGTCCTGATACAAAAGCCCGCGTAATTCCGCTTGGTTTTGATCTTGGCGCGTTTTTATCCCTGCCGGCTGCATCCTGCGAGCCGCAAAACATAGGTATTGTCGGCCGGCTTGTGCCGGTAAAGGACCACCGCCTTTTTTTAGAGGCCGCGGCACTGCTTGCCCTAAACCGTCCGTATCTGAAATTTAAGGTGATTGGTGATGGAGAGTTGAAGGCCGTTTTGATTGAACGCGCTAACAAGCTTGGCATAGGCAAGCGTGTGGAGTTTTTAGGGTGGCAGAGAGATCTTGCCTCGGTTTATTCCGGACTGGATATAGTTGTCCTGACCTCATTGAACGAGGGCACACCCGTATCTCTTATAGAGGCGATGGCCTGCGGCCGTTCTGTTGTTGCAACTGACGTCGGCGGCGTGCCTGATTTATTGGATGAAAGGGGACAGCGACTTTTTGAAAAAAAGTCGCTGTCCCCTTTAACTGGTTTTTATACCGGCCAACGCGGCATGCTGGTGAGTTCACGCGACCCCGCCGCTTTTAGCGCCGCGCTGGAGTTTCTGATCAGAGAAAAAGAGGTAAGAGAGCGTTTCACCGTCGCCGGGCGGGAATTTGTGAGGAATAATTTCAGCAGAGAAAGGCTGATAAGGGATATAGAGGAGCTGTATCTGGAGATGATGGATACTGGGATGTAGGGACAGCATACTATGCTGTCCCTACAATAAAACGTTCTGTAGGGGCGGGTTTCAAACCCGCCCCTACAATTCAATTTACATTGTTGTTCCCTTTGTTATAATATGTCCGTGGATAAATCCAGAATAATCAAATATTGCAATAGGGTAATTGAGGTATCGCTCTGCGCCGTAGTTTTCTATATACCGATCTCAAACGCGCTCATAGAAAGTTTTGCGGGGCTGGCGATCACGGCCTGGCTTGTAAAAAAGATCATATCAGGCGATTTTCTGAAGCGTCTTTTTCCTCGCGATTTCATGAGCCTGCCGATCTGGATCTATATAGCGGTGATGTTGGTGTCTGCGGCTTTAAGTTCTTCGCGCATCATCAGCGCCAAGGCCTTTGTTTTTAAATATACAGAATACCTGTTGTTGTTTTTTATAACCTCCGAGATCAAAGATGCGCGGGTCTTACGGAACATCCTGATCGTTTTTGTTTTTTCGGTATTCCTCGTAAACTTAGACGGTATTCAGCAGCATTTTACCAGTTTCGATTTTTTAAGGCAAAGAACGCGCGTCATTGCCGAACGCATCAACGGGCCTTTTTCGACACCTAATGATTTTTCAAACTATCTTGTTGCGGTCCTGCCTGTCGTTGCCTGTCTTAGTTTTATAAAATTTAAGCGCAAATGGCTGCGGCCGTTCCTGGCGGGATTGTCGTTTATCATTCTTTTATGCCTCGTGCTCTCGGCTACGCGCGCGGCCTGGATCGCGGTCGTGCTAGCTTTGCCCTTGGCTTTGTTTTTGCGTCAGCGCGCGCTTTCTTTATCCGGCCTCGTGTTCATTATTTTGATCGCCTGTTTTATGCCTTTTTTACCGCAGTTTTCCCAGTCCCGCATCACGCATTTTTTCTATACGCATGAGTCCGGTTATTTTCACCGGGAACTGCTATGGAAGATGGCCGTTGATATGCTCTCGCAAAGGCCGTTCTTCGGGCAGGGGCTGGGCACTTTTATGTTTAACTTCGAGAGGTTCAGGCCCCTGAATTACCCGTGGCATTGGGAGATCTCCTACGCGCATAACTGTTTTTTACAGATGGCGGCCGAAACAGGGATGTTCGGTTTGCTGTCGTTTGTCGGCGTTATTTCTGTAATGTTTCACGCTGCTTTTTCACGCGTCAGGTCCATGGCGCGGAATAATAATTATTATATTATATGCGGGGTTTGTCTCGGTATATTTACGTATCTTGTGAATAGTTTTTTTGATACCAGTCTTTATTCATTGTCGCTGTCAGTGTTATTCTGGATGATGATGGGTTTGTGCGTGGCGGCAATAAAGATGTCAGAATCATAATAACGCAAGCTAACAACTATATGATTTATTATTCCGTATTTTTTTTAGTGCCTTTCATACTGAGCTTGGCCCTAACGCCTATCGTCCGGCGCATCGCGGTAAAGCGCGGATTGATTTCCTATCCGCGCGCCGACCGTTGGCATAAGCATCCGACCGCCATCCTTGGCGGTGTCGCGATTTATCTGTCCGCGGTTTTTGTTTTTATTTTCCTGCCAATTAACAAGAGCGCCCTTGGGTTATTAGCCGGCGGCACATTTTTATTTGCCGTGGGCTTTATAGACGACCTGCTGCGCCTTGCACCTCACATAAAATTATTCTCTCAAGTTGCGGCGGGCTGTATTGCCGTCCTTTTTGGTATCGTCCTTGGCCTGCCCATAGACGGGGCCCTGGCCATTCCCCTGACCCTCTTGTGGATCATCGGCATCACCAACTCCTTTAACCTCCTGGATAACATTGACGGCTTGGCCGCGGGCATTGCCGCGATATCGTCCTTAATGCTCTTTT
The DNA here is from genome assembly GCA_030691585.1 of Candidatus Omnitrophota bacterium. Classification (GTDB taxonomy): domain Bacteria; phylum Omnitrophota; class Gorgyraeia; order Gygaellales; family Profunditerraquicolaceae; genus JAUYEC01. The sequence goes on along the minus strand of JAUYEC010000018.1, from coordinate 10,202 downwards.
TTTCATCGCGTATGTTCTTTAATAATCCCCTGGAGATCTATGCCCTGGTCCTGGCTGGCGCATGCCTGGGATTCCTGCCTTATAATTTTAATCCCGCCAGGATATTTATGGGCGATTGCGGCAGTATGTTCCTGGGTTTTTGCCTTGCGGTTATTTCCGTGGCCGGCACCGGCCGCCACGCCTCAAATTTATTATTAACCCTGGCCCTGCCGGTCCTGATCCTGACCGTGCCCATCTTTGACACAATGTTCGTGATGGCTTTAAGGACGTTACAAGGCAGGAAGTTGTTTGTCGGAGGAAAGGACCATACTTCACACCATCTTGTGACTCTGGGCCTATCCCAGAGAAAAACGGTTGTTGTGCTATATTCAGTAAGCATTGCTTTTGGCCTGATAGCCGTAGCCTGCTCCCGCCTGAACTGGTTCGTCATTTCGGCGATCACCTTCCTTGCGGTGGTCATATTGCTCTTCCTCGGCATTTTCCTGGTCGATCTGGACCGCCGTAAGATCGGCTCGATTAAAGCGCAGGGTGCGGACCCAAAGAAGAACAGCGCGATTGCAAATGCCGTTATCATACACAAGCGCAGGATAATGGAGGTCGCCCTGGATTTTATTTTCATCTGCCTGGCTTATTACTCCGCCTATTTTTTGCGCTTTGAAGGTGCGCTCTTGGCCGGAAACATAGGCCTGCTCAAGCAGTCCTTGGCCTGGATCATCTTAATAAAATTGTCGGTATTTTTTATTTTTGGCCTTTACCGCGGGGTCTGGAGGTATATCAGTATTACCGATCTCCTGACTATTCTGAAAGTGGTGAGCCTGGCATCCATAGCCTCGATCATGTTCGTGACTTTTGTTTTTCGTTTTAACTTGTACTCGCGCGCGGTGTTTTTTATTGATTGGTTGTTATTGTTTTTGCTGGTTTGCGGTTCAAGGATAATGTTCCGTGTCTTGGGGGAATTCTTCAGCCGCGTGCGCGAGAAGGGGACCAACGTCTTGATTTTTGGAGCCGGAGACACCGGAGAGATGGTCATCCGCGAGATCAAGCGTAACAAGTCGCTCAATTACACGCCCGTGGGTTTTATAGACGACGATCCTTTTAAGGCCGGCAGCAGGATCCAGGGTGTCGAGATCCTCGGCTCCAGGGACAACATCAGGTCCCTGGTTACTGAATATGATGTAAAGGAGATCCTGATCGCCGTTCCCTCAATGGGCGCCGAGGATTTTCTGCAGATCTCCCGTGTCTGCCAGGAATGCGGTATCTCTTACCGCAGGATCAAGGGCATTTTAGATAAAGATAAAACAGGCGGTTTCATTTCAAATTAATCTTAATAGTACCGTTGTCCGTCGTCCGTATATCGTATTCCGTTAACAACATTTAACGAACGACGAAAGACGATCGACGAAAGACAAAAATGAACGTGTTGTTTCTCTTGTTGATTTTTGCCACCGGCGCAAGCGGCCTCGCGGCACAGGTATTATTACTGCGCGAGCTGCTGGTGAGTTTTAACGGCAATGAATTGGCCATCGGGGTCATCATATCTAATTGGGTGATCGCCGAAGCCGCCGGCGCGTTTTTCGGCGGTAGAAAAAGGGGACAGCGACTTTTTTCCCCGTCGCTGTTAGCCAGCGTGAAAAAAAGTCGCTGTCCCCTTTTTCTGTCCCTACAGATTTTTTTCTTCGTATCCTTATTTGCCTCGCTCTATCTCTCCCGCGTTTTTAAACAGCTGCTCGGCGTGGGTTTCGGGGAAGCAGCGGGCCTGGGCCTGGTTATTTTTTCTTTTGTCATTACCTTACTGCCGGCATTTATTCACGGCGCGCTTTTTAGCCTGGGGTGTTCGTTGTATTCATCCTCGAGGCAGGAGGGGGCGCGTTCTATAGGCTCGGTCTATGCCTGGGAAACATTCGGCACACTCGCGGGCGGCCTGTGCCTGGCATTTTTTATTATTCCCTGGTTCAACCCGTTTGCCGCGACTTTTATCCTGTCCGTGTTCGTCTTTTTGATCTGCTTGGTATTAAAAAGGGGACAGCGACTTTTTTCCCCGTCGCTGTTAGCCAGCGTGAAAAAAAGTCGCTGTCCCCTTTTCCTTTTTTTAGTCTTTTTGGTGTATCTTTTTTCTGCCCCCGGTATTGTTGAGCGCCTGGAAAACAATTCCCTGCAACGACAATGGAAGGGTTACAACCTGCTTGAGAGCCGCAACTCTATTTACGGAAATATCAGCGTAACGAGCCTACCCGGACAATACACTTTTTATTACAACGGCCTGCCGATTATCACTACGCCGCATCCTGATCAGCAATTTGTCCGCGATTTGGGCCACCTGCCTTTATTGTTTCATCCGCTGCCCCGGGACGTCCTTGTCGTGGGATCCGGCGCCGGCGGCTTGCTCCATGAGGTCTTAAAGCATAACGCCGAAAGAATAGATTACGCCGAAATGGACCCCGCTCTTATCCGGGCCCTCAAGATTTATCCGACGGCACTAAGCGCAAGCGAATTCTCTGACCCGCGGGTCAATGTGATAAATTTAGACGGGCGTTTTTTTATCCGGACATCCCCGCGTAACTATGACCTGATCCTGGTGGGCGCGGCAAGTTCCGCTGACTTGAGCTCTAACCGGATGTTTACCGCGGATTTCTACGCGCTTACGGCCAAGAGGCTCAAGCCCGGCGGTGTCGTCGCTTTCTGGCTGCCGCGTGAGGAAGCATATATGGGCAGCCAGCAGGCCAAATTTTACGCCTCGATCCTTAGCGCGTTTAGGGAAAATTACCGCTTCATCCGGGTTATCCCCGGTGATTATTACACAATTTTTCTTGGCTCAAGCCATATTGATATTACGCGTTTTACGCCGGATGTTCTGGCCGCCAGATTGGCGCGGCAGGTCCCTCGACTTGGTTCGACTTCGCTCACCACGGGCCGCTCGGGGCAGGGGGTTGAAAATATTGTTTTTCCGCCGGCCTATCTTGAATATCTGCTGGCACCTGCCAGAGAGAAAAATTTCCTGCGTCTTTTGCCTGAAGGCGCAGCTATGGTGAACAGGGACCAGCGGCCGATCGCGGTTTTTGAGATGCTCGCATTTGCCGGCAAGAAATATTTCGGCCTTGCCTCATGGCTCGTTTCGTTTATGGGCAGATTGGGCCGCTTTGAAGTTTGCGCCATTGTATTGCTGCCGTTTTTTATCATACCGGCCCTGTTTTTCCGTCGGGGCGGCGCCAAGCCGGCCATTTTATATTGTATTGCCACAACCGGTTTTTTCGGGATGCTCGCCAGCCTCTTATTGATGTTTATCTTCCAGGCCTATTACGGCTACATTTTCGTGGCGCTGAGCATATTCATTGCCGTATTTATGGCGGGTGCTGGAACCGGGGCGATTACCGCGGTGAGGTATGTAGGCATGCCGGGGCGCGCCGATGTAGGGGCGGGTTTGAAATCCGTTCCTGTAGGGGCGGGTTTAAAACCCGCCCCTACAGTAGGCGCAATGATAATCCTCGAGGCGGCGATGATCCTCTTTTGTCTTACACTGCCCATTTTGCTCGGCAGTTGGGCCGGGGCAGGCCCCTCGACAATACTCGGGGCAGGGGAGTATGCTTTATTAAAATTTGGTTTACTTTTTTTTCTCTCCGGTTTTTTTGTTGGCGCGCAGTTTCCTCTTGCCGCGGCATTATTTAGCCGGGGCAATGCAGGGACGGGTTTGTCCCGCACAGCGGATAAGGAACTAAGGCGGGATCCCGCCCGATATCTTAATAGCTTGGCGGGAAAACCTGTCCCTACAGATGCCGGCAGGGTATCCGGCGTCCTATACGGCGCTGACCTTGCCGGCGCCTGGATTGCCGGAGCTGTTGGCGGCGTTATCCTTTTACCGGTCGCGGGCCTGTTCAATACCTGCCTATTAGTAGCTATCCTTAAGCTTTCCAGCCTGATATGGTTTTCCGCGTTAAATTCTAAAAAAATCGCTTGACTTTTTAGACATGTAGTATATATTGGTATATGCGGTAAATACTTGGAAGTGTTGGCATATACATCTCATGTGTAAGTGATACAGCGACAATAGAATAAAGAGGAAGGCGGGTTTCGCCTCCCGCTCGAAATACGGGGACAGCGACTTTTTTAGCAGGCGCTGACCCGTAGAAAAAAGTCGCTGTCCCCTTTTTTCCCCTTTTTTTAGGAGTGTTGCGTAATGGATAGAAATTTCATATCGCTGAAAGAAATCGCGCAGTTGTTAGGATTATCCGGGGCGACCGCTAATTACTACACGAACATGGGGTTGTTCAGGATAAGCAAGAGGAAAGGAAACTGCCGTCTATACGATAAGGATGAAACCCTGAAGCGCTTTGAAAAAATCAAAAGCTTAAGGAGCCAGGGTTATTCATTGGGCCTTATTCAACAGCAGTTTCTTAACAGCCCGCCGGAACACGATAATGTTGCCGGCTAACATAACGGCCACGTAGCAAACCTGCTTCAAAAAATAATGGTGAGCGGCGTAAGCGATCGCCAGGCGGTATCAGGGTGGGCCTGGAATAACTTATGGTCAAAAGAAAAAGAACCGCAAAACTCCCATCTCCCGAAAAAAAATATCTTTAGTATCTTTAATATTAATAAATCTATTAAAGGCAGCCCGTCCGCGGTTGTCGTAGAAATCGATCCCTCATGCGTCAAGTTGGCGCAGCTTGCCCCCGATAATGAAGGCCTCCAGATCACCAAAATTGTTTACCACCCTCTTGCCGAAAACGAAAACACGCCCCAACAGCATAAAATAATCCTGGAAAAAATTTTACGCGCCAACCACCTGCGCGGCCGCGCGATCGTTTTATTGCCCATGAACTCAATGCGCGTTTTCTCCTGCGCCTTGCCGAGTATGCCTGAGCCCGAAATTGACCAGGCGATCACCTGGAAATTAAAACAGAGCCTGCCCGCCGAGACCGCATTCGATAGCATATCTTTTGATTACATCTGGCAGTATTATTCGCGTAACAACTCCGCTAAAGAGATCAGGGGCCTGGTTTTTTACACCCAGCGCTCTCTGGGCCTGGAACAGGTCCAGTTCTACCGTAAACTGCCCCTGGAGTTGACCGCGATCCAACCCCATCCTTATTGCGTATTTTTACTTTTGGACTGGCTGGAGATGATCCCTCCGGAAGAGAATGTGCTGATTATTTCTATCGGCAGGGATGAGTCGGCGGCGATCATGGTCCAGGCAGGCTGGCCCTGCCTTATCCGGCCGCTCGGCGTTTCCGGCAACGGTTTTACTTCGGCCATTGCCGCCTACCATAATATGGACCGCCAAAAAGCAGAAGAGCTAAAACTTAGCGAGGGCCTGGTTTCTTCCGAAGGCGAATCTCTTTGTATGGCCGCTTTATCCGGCCAGCTGGAGAGCCTGGTGGTGGAACTTGAGCATGCCTCCAGGTTCATGCCCGGCGGCGGCGAGAATACTTCGTTTGCAAGAATAATACTTTGCGGCCAGGCCGCGGCATTGCATGGGCTGGATAAATTCCTAAGCGAAAAATTATCCGCGCCGGCCGCCCTTTTTGACCCGCTGGCCTACGACAGGCTGCACCTGGGTGTCAAGGCCGACCCGTACGTTGCCGATAATTGTTACGATTTCGCCGCGGTGCTGGGCGCAGCTGTGGGGCCCAAACAATGACCGGAAAAAAAACCATCAACCTTATTCCCAGGGCGATCGCAAAGAAGGCGGCTAAAAAAAGCGCGCCGGGGTTGCTCGGCCAGCATAAAATAATCGCTACTTTTGTTGTTCTTGCGTTGATACCCGCCGCGCTTTTTGCAAAGCAAATGTATGAGATCAGCGTTATGGAGGCAAAATTAACGGCATCAAAAAACAAGGTCCAGCAGACAAAGGTGAGCCTGAACCAGACACAGTCGCAGTCCCTTCAGCTGGAGAAACAAAAAAGCGACCTGCTCAAAGAATTGGCCACGCGCAAGCAGAGCCTTGAACTTCTGCTCTCCACCACTCCCGGGAACCAGAATTATGCCAAATTGCTGGAAGCGCTGGTGGGATTGATGCCCCAGGATCTCTGGCTCGGCCAGATCGTGCTTACCGACGGCCAGATACAGTTGACCGGAACGGCCCTGAATCCCGAGTTGATCGTGCAGTTTACCACGCAGATGGATAAGTCGGGAGAGTTTAAGAACAGCGCCCTTGCCTCAAGCGAGCGGCAATCGCTGGATTCGCGTACGATTTACAATTTTAAGGTTGCCGCCGAGCCTGTATGGGCTGCCTTGGCCGGGAAGAAATAAGCCATGGCATCGTCCACGGATTTTCTTAGCAGGTTCAAGGAACTTAAAACCACGGAAAGGCGGATGCTCGCCGCCCTGGTAATAGTGGTCGCGGGAGTTATGTCCTATAACGTTTTACTCAAACCTAATATGGTCAAGATCGCAGTCCTGCAAAAACAGGTCAGAGAGGCTGACGCGCGCTTGAGCGGGTTATCCGGCTCCTCTACGCAGGGAACGCAGCTTAGCCGGGAGCTCGACGAGCTTACAAAAAATATAAACTCGGTCAAAGACCGGACCAAAGATGCGGAAACTAAATTACTCGGGGAGTCTGATGTGCCGCGCCTGGTCAACGAACTGATAAGGTGCGCGCAGGGCTTGAGTATTAATTTTGCCTCCGTGGCCCAGAAAACAGAGCAGGACAAAAGCGGTTTATCGCGGCAGCTGGTGACCGTCAAATTCGACGCCGGCTATGCCCAGATGTTGAATTACCTCACTAAGGTTGAGTCTGTTTCAGGTTTCGTAAGGATCAATGAAATCAATATCATTCAGTCAAAGGATTCCGGCCAGCAAACCGTATCGGCGGCCATAACTTTGAGCATCCTTTTATCCAACAATCCTGAGGCGCGCGGCGAGGTTAATCCCTGCGGCGCCTCATCCGGGGCGGTCTTGACGGTAACGCGCAGCCCGATGGGTGGTTCGGTCAAGGTAGAGAAACCGGTGAAGATGCCGAAGTTTAAAATAATCGGCATCACCTTTGGCGGCACAGGAGCGCAATCAACCGCCATCATCAACGACAACGTGGTTAAGCAGGGCGAGAAGGTCGAGGGTTATACGGTCCAAGAGATCCGCAGAGACGCGGTGCTCATGGATGGCGAAGCCGGCCCGGTAACTTTGACAGTAGAAAGAAACTAATGCCCAAAAAACCCTACAAAATAATCATCAGTCGGTGTATCGCGGTTTTTATATTTTCTTCATTTTTTATTTTTACCGCGCGCCCGGCAGCAGAGAGCCAATTGCCGCCTCCGGCAGCGGCCGAGCCTGTGGTTAAGGCAAAGGAAGTGCCGGTGGGTGATCCCTTAAAACAAAAGGTTACCCTTGATTACAGAGACACGGAGCTGGCCACTATCTTGAGGTCCTTTAGTTATACTTACGGCCTGAACCTGGTTACCTCTACCGAAGTAAAAGGAAAGATCACTGTGTCCCTGCAGGACGTGACCCTGGCCGAGGCGCTGGACGTGGTCCTGGGCACAAACGGTTATAATTATACCCGCAAGGGCAATATCATTTACGTTACACCCGGGGCGACCGAAGGCGCGCAGCTGGTCAGCGAGCCGATCACCTTAAATTACCTTAAGGCCGGCGACGCGCAGAATCTTTTGCGCAAGGCCCTTTCCCCCAAAGGCGACATTAAAGTAGATGATGTATTTAATATACTTGTGGTCACAGATTATCCCGCCAACATTGAAAAGCTTAAATTTCTGCTGGAGAGCGTGGACCGTCCGCCGCAGCAGGTATTGATTGAAGCCAAGATCGTGGAGATCACTTCCAAGGACCTGCAGAACCTGGGAGTCACCTGGCAGATAGATTACAGCCCCGGCGTGGGCATGTGGGGCCGCGCCAGCTCTTATCCGGAACAGATGAAAGGCACCGGAACTTTCCCGGGCACGTCAGCAAGCCTTCCCGCCGGCCAGTTCAGGCTGGATACTTTTATTTTAAAGGGCCTGAGCGCCACCGCCACTATTGACGCCCTGATCCAGGACCAGAAGGCCAATCTCCTGGCTTCACCGTCCATCGCTGTATTAAATAACCGCGAGGCGCGCATCATTATCGGTGAAAAGGTCCCTTATAAAGAGCGCACCCAGACCACTACCGGCACAACCGAGACCACCAAGTTTGTGGACGTGGGCACTACACTGCGCGTCATACCTTCCATCAATACCGACGGGTATATCACCATGACCATCCACCCGGAAGTTTCCTCGGTCACGGCAATTTTGGATGCCGGCCCGCGCATCACCACGCGCGAGGCCGACACTATGGTGCGCGTTAAAGAAGGCGAGACCGTGGTTATCGGGGGGCTGATCAAGCAGGAAGATAACAGCACCAATTCGCGCACGCCTATCCTGGGCTTTATCCCATTTATCGGCTCGTTATTCGGCAGCCGCAGCAAGGACCAGTCACAGACAGAATTGACCGTATTCATAACACCCAAGATCCTGCGCTCGCGCGAAGAAATGTATAAGGAAGGCAGGAACCGCTATCAGGAAGAGGCGTTCGTGAATATTCTGACCACCGGCCGGCTCAATCTGCAGAAGCAGATGATGGACCGGGCCCTAAACCTTGAATATGACGCCGGCCTTGAATCGCGCAGAAAAGAGAGCTGGCAGACTAAAACCGAGGCGGTGAATCTTTACGAGAATATCCTTTCGCAGTTTCCCGACGAGCCAAAGGCCGCTGAAGCAGGGTTTCGGGCCGCGCGCATCTATTACCAGGATATGAACGAGCCGTATCGCGCCAGAGAACTTTGCGCCATTGTCATTTCTACTTATCCCAATGATCCCTATTCCGCTGACGCCAAGGAATTATATAAGACCATCACTATCGGCCTTGAGAAAGAAAGATTCAGAAAAATGGAAAAGGACCGGGACCAGCTTATAGGCAGGCGCGCCGGCCGCGAAGAAGAAAGTGCCGCGGAGCAAAAGCCGCAAAAAACGCCGCAGGAAACCGAATACGAACAACATCGCAAAGCGGCCGAGGAATTGCGCAAAAAATCTGACGAGGAAGCCGCCCGTCAGGCCCAGGCAGATGAAGTAGCGGCCAAGGCCAAAGAAGAAGCCGCCCGCAAAGCTAAGCAAGACGCCGAACGCAAGGCCAAGGAGGACCAGCTGCGCAAGGCTAAAGCTGAAGCTGACGCGGCCAAAAAATCCGTGATGGAGGAGGTCCAGAAGAAGGAGCAATTAAAACGCCTGGATGAAAACATAGCCAAGGAGCAGCTTAGACAGCGCGTTCTTGAAGACGAAAAGCTGAAGTTGCGGGTCCAGCAGGAAGCCCGTTTGCGCGCGCGGCTCAGGGAGCAGGAAGAAAAGAGGTCCAAAGAAGCAGCGCAAGCCGCCGCCAAGGCGAAGGAGGATGAAAAGGCCCGGGCACAGTCGCAAATGTCGGCCGCTAAAAAAGCCAAGGAAAAAGCTGAAGAAGAGATGGCGCGAAACGCGAAAATTAAATTGGAAGAGGCCAAGCGGGCAGAAGCGCAAAAATTAGAAGAGAGACGCAAGCGAGAGAGTGAGGCCGCGGCCCTTAAAGCAAGGGCGGACCAAAAAATAAGGGAAGAGCAAGAGCGCAAAGCAAAAGAGCGGGCAGAGGCGGAGCAGAAACTTGAAGCCGAGCAAGAACGCAAGGCGAAAGTTGAAGAGCAGGCGGCAGAAGAAATCAAAGCTGAAAAAGAACGTAAAGCCAAAGAGCAAGCAGACGCCGCTCGGGAAGCGAAAGCTGAAAGTGAACGTAAGGCACGCGCCGAAGCCGAGCGTAAGGCGAAAGTTGAAGCATTAGCGGAAAATAAGGCAAAAGAGCAGGCGCGCCTTGCGGCCCTGGAGCAAAAGACAAAAGAAGAGCGGGCCCGCGCCGAAGCCGAGCGCGGGGCACAAGAAAAAGCGGAACAGCTTAAACAGATTGAAGCCGAACAGCAAAAACTTAAAATTGAGCAGCAAAAACAAATTGTCTTATTAAAATCTGAACAGGAAAAGAAAGCCAGGGAACAGGCAGAAGCCGCGCAAAAACGCGAAACAGAGCAGGAACGCAAAACGAAAGTTGAGGCTCAAGCGGCAGAAAAGTTCAAAGCGGCGCAAGAAAGCAAAGTCAAAGAGCAGGCGCGCCAGGCCGCCCTGGAGCAAAAGAAAAAAGAAGAGCGGGCCCGCGCCGAGCTTGAACGCAGGGCAAAAGAAAAAACAGAACAGCTTAAGCAGCTGGATGCCCAGCAAGAC
>JAUYEC010000195.1 GCA_030691585.1 Candidatus Omnitrophota bacterium | reverse complement strand
GGATACGGTCCAAACCGGCCAGCGCATAGGCGGGGCCCAGGCGCATGTTTACGCGCCGGTGCATGCTTCCATTTCAGGCAAAGTCAGCGCAATAAAAGATTGGCCGCATCCGGTTTTAGGCCGCTGCCCGGCGGTGGTGATCGAGAGCGATGGATTGGATCGTCGTTCGTCGTTCGTCGTTCGTCGTTCGTCGGAAGAGATAAGCAATCTGACGCCCGAGCAAATACGCGATATTGTCTTTAGCGCCGGAATCGTGGGCATGGGTGGCGCGGGATTTCCTACACACATAAAACTGACACCACCAAAACCCGTGGATACTTTGATCATAAACGGCGCTGAATGTGAACCCTACCTCGCCGCGGATTTTCGTCTTATGCTGGAGAAAACGCAAGAGATCCTGCTGGGAACGGCCTTGGTTGAATTTTGTCTCGGTGTTCAAAAAGTGGTCATCGCCATTGAAGACAATAAACCGCAGGCCATAGCCGCGTTCAGGGCGGTATGTGATAAGCGGTATGCGATAAGCGTTTTGAAATCGGCCTATCCGCAGGGCGGTGAAAAACAGTTGATCAAAAATGTTACGGGCAGGGAAGTGCCGCAGGGAAAATTGCCTTTTGACGTTGGGGTGGTGGTGCAGAATGTGGCTACGGTCTATGCCATATATGAGGCTGTTTACCTGGGTAAACCTTTATACGAGCGTGTAGTCACGGTCACTGGCTCCTGCTTTCAGCGCTCCAGGAATTTATTGGCGCGCGTCGGCACACCGATAAAGGATTTGATAGCTTTTTGCGGCCCGCTCAAGGAAGAACCGGCCAAGATTATTTTCGGCGGGCCGATGATGGGTATTGCCCAATATAGCGACGACGTGCCGGTTATTAAGACTACTAACGGTGTTGTTCTGTTTAATAAAAAAGAGGCGCGCCTTGGCGAAGATGAGGCTTGTATCCGCTGCGGGGCCTGTGTCCGGGAATGCCCGGCAGGCTTGATGCCTTGTCTTATCAACCTGGCCGCCGAAAAAGAAATATGGGCGCAGGCACTTGCTTATAACGCCATGGATTGTATTGAATGCGGTTTATGTAATTTTGTCTGTCCCGCGCGCCGGCGCCTGACCCAGTCTATTAAGAGAGCAAAGATGGAGGCGGTAAAATGACCCATTCGACTTCGCTTGGTTCGACATAGCTCACCATGCTTCGAACCATGCTGAGCGAAGTCGAAGCACAGGGTCATCCTGAGCGAGCGACAAAAGGAGCGAGGCCAAGGATGAAAGAGATGGTCCGTTACGGCGTTACTTTATCATTGATCTGCGGTATCGCTGCCGCTTCTTTGGCCGCGGTAAACCTGATGACTAAATCCCGGATCATCGCCCAGGCCCAGGCGGAAGAAGGAACAGCCCTGAAAGATGTGCTGCCGCAGGCAACGCGCTTTGAGCCGGTGAAGAAAGACGGTGAGACACTTTATTATAAAGCGTTTGACGCGCAAGGCAATTGGACAGCCGTGGCCTTTACCGCCGACCAAAAAGGTTATTCCAGCGTTATCCAGACCATGGCCGGGATGAGCCGCGACGGTGTGATCAGCGCGATCAAGGTGCTTAGCCAGAATGAGACGCCGGGGTTAGGTTCCGGTGTTACTTCCCCGGATTTCTGCGGGCAATTCAGCGGTAAGGCTATTGATGGCCTGGCAGAGGTCAGCGCGATAACCGGCGCCACCATTTCTTCAAAAGCCGTAATAGATTCGGTAAAAAACAAGGCGCAAGAGATAAAGGAGCTTATCCGTAATGAAGGATAGATTAATAGTCAGCGCGTCCCCGCATTTGCATAAAGGCGAATCCACAACCAGGATCATGTGGATAGTGTTCCTGGCACTTGTGCCGGCGGGTGCTGCAGGTGTTGTCATCTTCGGCGTCCGCGCCCTTTGGGTGATCCTTTGGTCAATATTTTTTGCGCTGGCGAGCGAAGCGGCGATACAGGCGGCCACAAAAAGAAAAGTCACTATTTTAGACGGTAGTGCCGCTATTACCGGGTTATTACTTGCTTACAATTTACCTCCGGGAGCGCCCTTGTGGATGGTGGCCGCAGGGTCATTTTTTTCCATCGCTATCGGTAAGCAGGTTTTTGGCGGGTTAGGACAAAATATCTTTAACCCGGCGCTTGTGGGAAGAGTTTTTCTCATGGCCTCCTGGCCAAAATACATGACCACATTCAGCAAGCCGCTTTCTTATGATGCCGTTACTTCCGCCACGCCGTTGGCCTTGTTAAAAGAGAGCGGTGTCCCGGGAAATATTTCTTACCAGGATCTGTTCTGGGGCCTGCGCGGAGGTTGTATCGGTGAGGCCTGCATAGTCGCTCTTCTTCTTGGGGCGGCCTTTCCTTTGTTTAAAAAATATATCTCCTGGCACATACCGTTTACTTATATAGCTACGACCGGCGTTTTTACTTATATCTTCGGGGCAAAGACGTTTTTCGGCGGGGACTGGATGTTCCATGTTTTAACCGGGGGCCTGGTGCTGGGAGCGTTTTTTATGGCCACGGATTACGTGACTTCGCCTTTAACCCGGCGCGGGCAGATTGTTTTCGGTATCGGCTGCGGTATTCTCACCGCGGTGATCCGGCTCTGGGGCGGCTATCCCGAAGGAGTATCTTACGCGATATTGATGATGAACGCGGCCACGCCGATCATTGATCGATTCACCAGGAATCGGGTATATGGAAGCTGATTAAAATGCATATTCCGTCTTTCGTCGTCCGTATATCGTATTTCGTATAACTTACGGCATACGAACGACGCCTGCCTGCCGGCAGGCAGGGAAGACGAACGGCGAACGACAAAAATGAAAAAGTTTTTTCACGAATTCCTTAAAGGTATCTTCAGAGAGAATCCCACATTCGTCTTGGCACTCGGCCTTTGCCCGACGCTGGCGGTTTCTACTTCGCTTACCAACGGCCTGGGTATGGGAGTGGCCGCGACGTTCGTGCTTTTAGGCTCCAATGTGATCATCTCCGGAATGAGAAATATTATCCCAGGGCGCATCCGCATCCCCTGTTACATCGTGGTCATCGCTACCTTTGTTACACTCGTAGAAATGACCATGAAGGCCTATAGCCCGGCGCTGGACCGCGCCCTGGGGATATACGTGCCTTTGATCGTGGTCAACTGTATCGTCCTTGGCCGCGCCGAGGCTTATGCCTGCAAATCTTCAGTAACAAATTCCTTTTTTGACGGCCTGGGCATGGGTGTGGGCTTTACTCTTGCCTTGCTTTTGATCTCCGGGATCAGAGAAGTATCGGGTGCCGGCACGATTTTGGGCCGGGAAATCATCAAAGGGTTTGACCCGGTGCGGGTTATCAGTATGCCGTCGGGCGCGCTTTTAGTCATCGGGCTGTTATTGGCTTTTTTTAATCTCATTAAGAGGAAGAAATAATGGAGATGGGGCAGTTTTTGGCCATATTTATTTCCGCGGTATTTATCAACAACGTCATACTCTCGCGTTTCCTGGGGCTGTGTTCTTTTATCGCCATCTCCAAAGAGACAAAGCCGGCGTTGGCGATGAGCCTGGCGGTGATGTTTGTGATCACCATGTCATCGATAATCACCTGGTTTATTTACCGGTTTCTTTTGATTCCTTTTGGTTTAGCGTATTTGCGTACAATATCTTTTATCCTGGTGATCGCCGCTTTCGTGCAGTTGGTGGAGATGGTGATCAGGAAGATCAGCCCGCCGCTTTACCGCTTTTTCGGGATCTACCTGCCGCTGATCACCGTAAATTGCGCGGTTCTCGGCGTGGCGGTGTTGAATTCGGATATGTTTTTTACAAAAAGCTCGGCAGTTGCAGGAAGTTTTTATTATTCGCTGTTTCAGGCCGTCTGCGTCGGGGTAGGCTATACCCTGGCCATGCTCTTAATGTCGGGGATCAGGGAGCGCCTGGAGCTCTGCAATGTGCCCCGGGTGTTCAAAGATTTTCCCCTGGCTTTTATTATTGCTTCAATTATGAGTTTAAGTTTTTTCGGGTTTAACGGGTTTAAGTTCTAACTATGGATTTATTGATACCAATATTAAGCCTGGCTGCTCTGGGGATGCTTTTTGGCATCGGCCTGGCAGTGGCCTCAAAAAAACTGGCGGTGCAGATCGACCCGCGGCTGGAGAAAATTAATTCTTTGCTGCCGGGTTCCAACTGCGGGGCATGCGGCGGTGCGGGCTGTTTTGGTTTTGCCGAGATGCTCTTAAGCGGAAAATCAGGCCCGGATGCCTGTAAAGTCAGCGAAGATAATATAAAAGAGCAGATCGCCCGCCTGCTTGGTCAGGACCTGCAGAAAAAAGTCAAAACTATCGCCTGCCTGCATTGTCACGGTGGCACAAGAGTCAAAGACCGTTTTATTTATCAAGGAATAGAAGATTGTGTTGCCGCGAATTTAATCCTGGGAGGGCAGAAGGAGTGCGTATCCGGCTGTCTTGGTTTTGGCAGCTGTGTACGGGTATGCCCGTTTGATGCGATAAAAATGCTGGATGATGGCCTGCCTGTGGTGATCGAGGCCAAATGCAAGGCCTGTAATAAATGCGTGCTGGCCTGCCCGAAAAAATTATTCAGCTTGGTACCGGTAACCAGTAAGGTTTACGTGGCTTGCAGTTCTCATGATGCAGGCCGTGACACAAAGGCGGTCTGCCCCGTGGGATGTATTGTCTGTGGTTTATGCACCAAGGCCTGCAAGTTCAACGCCATACATGTTACTGACCCTTCGACTTCGCTCAGGGTCAACCCCGAGCAGGGTCGAGGGGTCGATAACCTGGCGGTGATAGATTACCAGAAGTGTACTTTTTGTGGAGACTGTGTAAAAGTCTGCCCGACTAAGTGTATTCTTCAACGCGCTTTGTAGGGACAGAATAATATTCTGTCCCTACAAGTAGATCCGCGCCTGTAGGGGCGGGTTTCAAACCCGCCCCTACGGTAGCCACGTAAGCATAGGAGATGATTATGAACATTGCTATTTTTGCTTCAGGCAGGGGAACCAATTTTTCGGCGATCGCCGCGGCGATAAAAAAAGGACGGATCAAGGTCAGCCTATCATTGCTGGTCTGTGATAATCCTAAGGCCGGGGTGTTGCTCAAGGCGAAGTCGGCTAAAGTAGAGGTTTTTCTGGTAGACAGGAAGAGTTTCTCAGGCAAGATAGATTTCGAGAACTCGATCATCGAGGCGCTTAAGAAACACAAAATAAAGCTGGTCGTCCTGGCCGGATTTATGCGTATCCTAAGCGCCCGGTTTGTGCGTAAATATAACGGCCGCATCATCAACATCCATCCGTCGCTTTTGCCGGCCTTTAAAGGTGAGGAGGGTATTAAGGACGCTTTCTCTTACGGCGTCAAGGTTACGGGTGTGACTGTACATTTTGTAGATGTTTTGATGGATCATGGCCCGATCATCCTGCAGCAGGCCGTCTCCATTGATGAGCGCGATACCCAAAAGACACTGGAAGAAAAAATCCATCGTGTAGAACACACGCTTTATCCGCGGGCAATTAAATTATTCTGTGAGGGGAAGCTTAAAGTAAAAGGCAGGAAAGTTTCTAGCGGCAAGCAGGGCTTCATACGTTAGCGGCCATGTTCCATCTGCATTCTGTGGCCGCTAAGTATTCCGCTCCGGCAAGCGGGCTAGCTTGAGCTTCACTCAGTAAGTTTTGACATCAGTGCCGGCCGGTTCAAGATGGTCCTGTTCATCGTCTCCATATTATAAAGGTTGGCTTCTTTGAAAGTATCCACTCCGTATGTCTTGATGACAAAGGCCACGATCTTAAGGACCTCGCGGTCCACTTCCGCGTTTTTGGCAATCTCGGGTTTTTGAAACTTCATTTTTATCCGGTGTTCGATCTGTGCCGCAATAAAATTTTCCATGGTCATATCTTTGTAAACCAGGTGTTTGCCTTCCCTGTCCCCGATGATCTCAGGTGACGCGTCTGTTTCCTGCACTGTCCGGTGCATGTATTCCGTCCAGGAAATATAATCATAAGAAACCTTTTTTAAGTCCAGGTAATAAAGGAATTCCCTTGCCTCAAAGCCGTTTTTTATGTCGGCAGTGACCAGGCAATAGAATTTTGGCTCGTTGTTTTTTGAGCGGTCCATGCTAAAGACTACGCGCCGCAGCACC
>JAUYEC010000159.1 GCA_030691585.1 Candidatus Omnitrophota bacterium | reverse complement strand
TCCGGAATATAAGAGGATGTGCTGTCAGGTTTTGGTAATTGAAGCTGATCCGTCGCCTGATAGAATAAAGGTTGTTCTCGTGGGTGAAAGCTTGGGTTTTTGATTAATGTGGGCTTTGGCGGGCGATCCATGCCCGCTCGTCGCCCTTACGTCCTGCTCAAAATACCCCGCGGCAGCCGTTGAAAATTTGGCGAATTTAATCGGGGTTTGTATTACCAATTAATTAGGAGAACATATGTTTGATAAAATGAAAGCGTTGATGGACATGCAAAAAAAAGCGCAGGAGATGAAGCGTCAGTTGGAGTCTACTTATTTTGACGCGGCCAGTTCCGACGGCCTGGTCAAGATCAACATGAGCGCCGCCCAGGAAGTGGCATCGGTGAGCATCGCAGGCGATATCCACTCTATGGATAAGGCGGCTCTGGAGAGATCTATGCGCGAGGCTTGTCTCAAGGCGATAAAGCGTTCGCAGCAGATCGCGGCAGAGAAAGCAAGAGAAATCACCGGCCTGAACTTGCCGGGACTTTAGCGATTTTACGAACGACGAAATACGAACGACGGACGACAACATGACTATTTTTAGAGGAATGATCACTGGTATCGGCAGCTTGCCGTATACAAACGCTGATGATGCGGTAGATCTGGTTTTGAAATACTGCCCGCAGGCGCCTTTCTGGCCGCAGCTGCCGAAGATTGGCGCTCGCGAGGGGATGTGCGCGCAGTTCAGCGAACATCTGCCGGCCCTGGCGTTGCAAGATAATGCTTTGGTCTTTGACAGCCGCCGGCAGGATGACGAGTTGGAAGAATTCTATAAACGGCTCATTTCCGAAGACGTGGATTATTTTTCCATCAGCCCGGAATATGCCGCGGGGCTCTATGCTTTTTACCGGCGCCTTGAGAAAAAAATGCCGTCCGGCATTGAGTTCATCAAGTGCCATATAACCGGGCCTTTTACATTTGCCGCGGGATTAAGCGATGATTCGGGGAAATCACTTGTGTATGATACCGTCTTTATGCAGGCGCTGGTCAAGGGCCTGGCAATGAAGGCGCGCTGGCAGATAGATTTTTTCCGGAAATTCGGCAGGGAGATGATCGTTTTTATTGACGAGCCATACCTGGCGGGGTTTGGCTCCGCGTATACCGCGATAAACCGGCAGGATATTATACAGGATTTGACCGAACTTACATCGATAATAAAACCGAACGGGGCCATGGTTGGTGTGCATTGCTGTGGTAATACTGATTGGTCCATATTCACCGATACGCCCGGTATAGATATTATTAATTTTGACGCTTTCGATTTTCTGGATAAAATTCTGCTCTACGCGGATAACCTTAAAGCTTTTTTTGGCCGGGGTGGGGCGCTGTGCTGGGGGATTGCGCCGACCCAGGAATTTAACAAGAGCCTTAAGGCGCAGGTTTTGCTGGATAAAATAGATCAGGGTGTGGCGGCGTTGGAAAAAAAGGGTCTTGAGCGCGCGGTCATTCTTAAGAATATGCTGCTTAGTCCCGCTTGCGGCCTGGGCACGTTGACGCCGGATAAGGCGGAAGGGATTTTTGCCCTGCTTGCGGAAGTTTCCGAGCAACTTAGATCAAGGTAGCGGTGTGCCGCGTCGCGGTTCTCGCAGGGACGCCCTGCTTCGCTAAAGCTTCGCAGGGCTGTTCTCCGAAGCCTTGGCGAAGGAGAACGCTCGTTTTGCCCCTGCGTGGCAAAACTTCGCTCGGGTGGGCTGCGTCGCTCTCGCCTGCTAGTAAGCTCGCGGGCGATCCATGCCCGCTCCTTGCCCACACGCCCTGCTCAAACCGCGCCTCGGCAACCCGCTACTTCGCTTGAGCGAGAGACTCGTCAGAGGCAGATAAGGAGGAGAAGATGTTCAGGAAGTTATTGTTGGCGGTAATTTTGGTTTTTTCAATTAACGGAACGCTAATGGGAGCCGAAAACATGGATAATAACACCGTAGTTCTGGAGACAACGCAGGGGAATATTGAAATAAAATTGATGCCGCAGGTTGCACCCAAGGCCTGTGAGAATTTTACCGGTTTGGTAAAGAAGGGGTATTATAACGGCCTTATTTTCCATAGGGTGATCAAAGGTTTTATGCTGCAGGGCGGGGACCCGACTGGAACAGGCACCGGCGGCGAATCTATCTGGGGTGGGCCTTTTGAAGACGAGGTGACATCATCGGTTACGTTTGACCGTCCGGGGCTCTTGGCTATGGCAAACTCTGGAGCGGACACCAACGGCAGTCAGTTTTTCATTACTTGTGCCGCCACCCCATGGTTAAACATGCGTCATACGATCTTCGGTGAGGTCGTCTCCGGGCAAGATGTAGTGCAAAAGATAGAGAATGTCGGCTGCGATTCTGGCGACAGGCCGCTCTCCGAGCAGAAGATCATCAAGGCGTATATAAAATAATACTTTGTAGACAATACTTTGTAGACAGTTTACGTAATTATCTGGCATATATTAACTTACAACAGAAATCCGGGTAGGGTTCGACGTCGTATTTCTTTCATAACTACATGTTTTGCATATATTTACGTAAACTGTCTACAATACCAATAGCTGCGGTGTTTATGTTGAGCGGATGCGCGACGATTAATTTTTCCGCCAATTATTACACGCCGCCGGATAATTACCAGGTTGAAGTCAGGTCGCTCTGGGATAAATATTTGGCCCGCGCTTCGCTATCCACCGGATACAGAATGAATATTGTCTCTGACCGCGAATGCATGGGCGGCATCCCCGAAATAGAGCAGACCACGGTTAAGCTTCCGGATAATTTCATCAAATATGTCTATCAGAATTACTATGATTCCAGATATAAAGTGCTGCTCTGCATTGTCTCCCATGAGCTCTGCCATAACGAATACCGTCTATTTGATCAGTCCAATCCCAAGGCGCATTTTCAAGTTGACCAAAAAGCTATCGAGTTGTTAAAAGCCAAGACGTCATTTACGAGCGAGGATTATTACGCTTCACTTATGGTGGTCAAAGACTACTGGTTTGCCCGCAAGGGCCTCGGCGGGCATTTATTCAACGCGGGTTGGAATATGGCTAGTGTGGCCAGCATGGTTTACGGCGGGCCGGGGTATTTTCGGGATTGGTTTGCCACTGATCTGAACGGAAGGCTATCTTTGATCAGCCGGCGCTACCGGGTCCATTCCGGCAGCCGTTTCAAACGCTCTCCGGGAAAAAATAAGACTATCCGCCTGGAAGAGGATAATTTTGAACCTTTGTTTTTGGCTAAGAACGTCAGTCCTTAGGAGATAGTTTTTTAATGTGGGCAAGGAGGATAGGTATGAATCGCATAAAAACAATTTTCTTCTTTAGCGCGTTAGCGGCGTTTCTATGTGTAGGATATGTTTTGGAATCGGCTATGGCGCAAGATAAAGAAATCCAGCTGCCCCAGCCAAAGACAACAAGTACTGTTTCGTTGGAGCAGGCTATTGCACAGCGCCGCTCAATAAGGAGTTTTGCTTCCAAAGATCTTAACCAGGAGCAGATTTCCCAGTTATTGTGGGCGGGACAGGGGCAAACGTCCGGCGCTAAGCGTGCGGCGCCGTCTGCGGGGTCTCTATACCCCATGGAGCTTTATCTTTTAACCAAAGATGGTTTATTTCATTACGCCAGCGACGGTCATAAGTTACATGTTTTAGGCACAGACGACCTGCGGGGAGCGCTGGCCGCGGCAACAGGCCAGTCTACGCTCAAAGACGCGGCGGCGGATATTGTTATCGGCGGAGTATCGGCCAGGATCGTTCCCAGATACGGAGAGCGGGGAATGAGGTATCTGTATATGGAGGCAGGCCACATCGCCGAGAATATTCAACTGCAGGCGGTTTCATTGGGCCTGGTTTCACTACCGGTGGGTTCTTTTAGCGACAGCGAGGTGCAAAAAACATTGGGCATGCCGCCTGAGTGTAAGCCGGTCTATATCGTTGCCGTAGGTTTCTCAGGTTCAGAAGAACAATCTTTCTCGACCATGGAAACAACGACCATGCAGGCTACAACCGGCGGCAGGGGCACAGTTAAGAAAAGTACTGCCGCGACTTCATACTGATCATGATAATACCTAAAACTTTAGGTGAATTATTATCGGCAACTGCCTTGTGCCATCCGCGTAGCCTGGCCATTGTCTTTGGCCGCAAGAAAATAAATTATCATACACTTGAGCATCTGACTTCGCGCATCGCAGCCGGGCTGCTTGATCTGGGTATAAAAAAACAGGATAAGGTTGCTATTTTCCTGGATAACTGCCCGGAATTTATTATCAGCTATTATGCCATTCTCAAAGCCGGCGCCGTGGTCGTGCCGATCAACTATATGCTTAAAATAGAGGAGGCAAAGTATATCCTGCAGGACAGCCGGGCGGCCTGCATCATCACCGCGCGCGCATACGCAAACATGGCTGAAGAACTGCGGTTGCGCGTTGACAGTCTTAAACATATTGTTATGACCGCAAAGAACGGTCACGATAACTTAGATCTGATGCAGATCGCCAGTCACAATACCGACGCGCTGGATATGCAAAGTATTCATCCTGATGACCTGGCGGTGATCATTTATACTTCCGGCACGACCGGTTTTCCCAAAGGGGCGATGCTAACCCATCGTAACCTTATTTCTAACGCAGTTGACTCCAGCCGCGCTATCCGCTCAAGCCATAAAGACGCCTTTATCTGCATATTGCCCTTGTTCCATTCTTTTGCAGCTACTGTCTGCATGAACCTGCCGTTTCTGGTGGGCGCTAAAACCGTGATCATGAAATCCATCCGGCCGCTTAAGCGGCTCGTCCGTGCCATCAGGAATAACCGAGTCACGGTGTTCGTGGGCATTCCGTCAATTTACAATATCCTTAAAGACATCAAACTGCCCTGGTTATTCCGTACGCCTTTGATAAAATTATTTAATCCGCTCAAGCTCTGTATTTCCGGCGCCGCGGCCCTGCCGACGGAGACATTCAGAAGTTTTGAGCGGAGGTTCCGTATTCCTCTCCTGGAGGGTTATGGTTTGACCGAGGCATCTCCGGTGGTGACCTTAAACCCTTTTAAGGGAAAAAGAAAAGCCGGCTCTATCGGCCTGGCCCTGTCCCGGAACATAGAATTAAGGATCATCGACGAGCAGGGAAAAATCTGCCCGTCTGAACAGGTGGGAGAACTTTTGGTAAAAGGGCCGAATGTAATGCAGGGTTATTATCAGCAGGAGCAGGCGACTCAAGAGGCGCTCAAAGACGGCTGGCTCTATACCGGAGATATGGCCAAGTTTGACCAAGACGGTTACGTTTATATTGTGGGCAGAAAAAAAGAAATGGTCAATGTCCGCGGCCTCAATGTCTATCCGCGCGAGATCGAAGAAGTCCTTTATCAGGATTCAAGGATAAAGGAGGCGGCTGTCGTGGGTATACCCGACGCGCATAAGGGTGAAGTGCCCAAGGGGTACGTCGTCTTAAAAGACGGCGTATCCGCCACAGAGCACGAGATCTTGCATTATTTAAGAGAACGATTGGCAAGTTACAAGATTCCTAAATATATTGAGTTCAGGGCGTCACTTCCAAAAAATAGCACGGGAAAAATACTAAAAAGGTTGTTACAGGAAAGTAGGGGCGAATAATTATTCATCCCTACGGGATTATACCGTAGGGACAGGTTTGAAACCTGTCCCTACCGGAACAAGGCAGATTTTGTAGGGACAGCATAATATGCTGTCCCTACAGGAAATTACAACGGAGGAATAATGTTCAGGGAAAAAATAAAAGTTTTGGATTGCACCATACGCGACGGTGGCCTTATCAACAATCATGATTTTGACCTACGCTTCGTGCGCGAAGTCTATAAGGCGCTGTCTGAGGCGGGAGTGGATTATATGGAGATCGGCTATAAGAATTCCAAGCGGCTTTTTAGCCCCAAAGAATTCGGCAAGTGGAAGTTTTGCGATGACGATGACATCAAAAAAGTAATTGAAGGCATCCCTTCGCAGACCAAGATCTCGGTGATGGTGGACGTGGACAGGGTAGATGTAGACGACGTTGTCCCGCGTAAGGACAGCCCGGTCGCGATGATCCGGGTCGCTTCCTACGTCAAAGACATTGATAAGGCGATATACCTGGTCAATCATTTCGCGGATAAGGGTTATGAGACTACGGTGAATATTATGGCAATTTCGCGGGCGCTGGACAATGAATTAAATGAGGCCCTGGAGCAGTTGGAAAAAGAATGTAAGGCCAATGTCATTTACATCGTGGATAGTTTCGGCGCGCTCTATCAGGAGACTACCGAGTTCCTGATCAAAAAAGCCAAGTCTATCATTAAATCCAAAGAAATCGGGATCCACGCGCACAATAACCAGCAGCTGGCTTTCAGTAATACCATTGAGGCGATTATCCACGACGCCAATTTTGTGGACGCCACGGTCTACGGCCTGGGCCGTGCCGCGGGAAACTGTCCTCTGGAGCTGGTCCTGGGATTTTTAAAGAATCCCAAGTTTGATATCCGGCCGGTGCTGGATTTGATCTCCAAAGAATTTGTTCCTCTGCGGGAAAAATTGGAGTGGGGTTATATTATTCCATACGCCATCTGCGGCATGCTCGATGAGCATCCGCGCGCGGCCATGGCCCTACGCGAAAGCGACAAGAAAGAAAATTACCGCGAATTTTATGAGAGTTTAGTCGGTGGGGATGAGGAGTAAGATGGATATTACGGCTTTTCAAAAACAGCCGATCATGGGCATTGTGCGCGGAGTATCCCTTGAGCAAATCGAACCGTTAGTTGAGGCAGTTATAGACAGCGGCCTGCGCACACTTGAGATCACCATGAATACACCGGGGGCAGCGGAGTTGATACGCAGAGCGCTAAATAAGGCGCGCGGAAAACTTGTCCTGGGCGCGGGCACCGTGCTTAATATGAAGGATCTTAAAGAAGCGCTGGATGCCGGCGCGGCCTTCATTGTCATGCCTGTTCTGGTAAAAGAGGTGGCCGCCTACTGCCTAAAATATAAAATACCCGTTTTTCCCGGAGCGCTCACTCCGCAGGAGATCTATCAGGCCTGGCAGGAGGGAGCGACGATGGTCAAGGTCTTTCCGGCTAATGTGTTCGGCCCGGAATATATACGGGAGATCAAAGGCCCGCTCAACGGTATTAAGCTTATGGCTGTTGCCGGTGTTAACCCGCAGAATATACGCGAATATTTTGCCTGCGGCGCCAGCGCCGTTGCTTTTGGCGGCAGCGTATTCAGCCGCCAACGCCTGCAGAACGCAGATTACTCCGGCATCACTCGTGACATAAAGGCCTATCTGCGCGAATTACCTTAAATAGATAGGCAGCAAGCCGTTCAAGTATTCCACCTCGGGGAACTCCTACCGGAGAACTCCGGACTTTACCGCGGGGCGCCATTATGGTACAATAAAATTGCAAATAAGATAATTAAGAGGATATCAGGATGAATCATGATCGTTCAGAGCCGGTTTACACTATCGGCATTACAGCTAAAATGTTGAAAGTCTGCCCGGATACTTTGCGCATTTGGGAGAGGAAAGGCTTGATCAAGCCTTCGCGCTTAGGGAAAAACAGATTTTATTCCCACTGCGACATAGAGCGCCTGGAATACATTAAAGGCCTTATCCGCGGGAAAAAGATAAATATCCAGGGGGTTATCAACATGCTGAACGTTATTTCCTGCTGGGAATTAAAAAAATGTAAGCCCGGTGTAAGGAACGCCTGCCTGGTTTACAAGAAACAATCACGGGCATAATTTTTTTTAAACAGCATATATGAATGAGATTCATAAGAATTTACTTGACAACATGATTTGGCAGTATAAAATATCTCTCGCTTACCTCATACTATAATTCATGGGTTGCCTCTTAAGAAGATTCAATAGGTTATGCCGCTCTAATTTTAAAAAATGCACAGGTATCTGATAGATGAGAAGGCAATTGAAAAAATCAAAGAGCGTGGTTGCTGCCTGGGTAAGTATCGGGTTTTATTAGACGGGGCTTATTGCTGTTTCCTGGAGGGCATATTCGACTGCCATAATCAAGACAGGCGTTTCGTGAAAAAAATCAACGATGAAATGCTGGTATGTAAGACGAATAATCAGGTTCTTTGCCAGGAATGCGTTTTGTATAAGATAGAAAAGCTTTAAAGATGCCGGAACCGCGATGAATGATTGCACAAGTAAGGAAAAAAAATTTTCTGATGTCGTTATTCCGCGGATTCTTAATTATTTAAAAATTGTTCAGCAGCTCGAAAAGAATAATAAAACAAATATACTTTCAGAAGAAATTTCACGGATGACAAATACCAGCGCTGTCTTGGTCAGGAAAGATCTAGCAAACTTCGGCAAGTTTGGCCAGCCGGGCACGGGGTATGATGTATCTCGTTTAAAAAATTATCTTTTAGATATTATTGGCGGTAAAGAAATGTCTAACCTTGCTGTTGTAGGAGTAGGCAATCTGGGCTCAGCATTGCTTAATTATAAGGGTTTTGAAGAAGAAGGGTTAAAATTCGTAGCTGCCTTTGATAAACAAGAAGGCAAGATCGGTAAAATCTGCGGAAATGTGATAGTAGAGCATATCGATAATATAGGAGAGAGTATAAAAAGGAATAATGTTCATATCGGCATAATCGCAGTACCCTCTGATGTCGCGCAGGCAGTCGCGGGAACATTGGTTGAATCAGGAGTGTATTCGATCCTTAATTTTTCACACGTGGCGTTATCGGTGCCCCCGGAAGTTACCCTGCGCAATGTAGATTTGGCTATTGAATTAAAAGCATTACGTTATTTTTCGGTGAATAGGTAAGATATTTTTTTAATCTGATTAGTGATAAATATCACTAATAAAAAGCCTGTCCTTGCGGCAGGCGGGGGAGGATGTATGGCGGAAGAAAAAAAGGATGTAACGGCAGCAGTGAGCGTGGATTGCCGGGCACCGGCGACTATTGCGGATAGCTTGAGCAGGAGTATTTGCGTACAGAAAGTAAATGCTTCCATTTCTAAATTGATTATCCTGGGGATCTTGGCAGGAGTCTATATAGGTTTTGGGGCGTGTCTTGCGACATTAGTAGGCCATGATGCCGCAAAGTATTTAGGTTTAGGAATGGCAAGGTTTATTACCGGAGCCGTCTTTTCTGTAGGCCTGATGCTGGTGGTAATCGCAGGTGCAGAACTTTTTACGGGTAACAACCTGATGTTAATGAGCGTATTGGATAGAAGAGCGGCATTCTGGAAAATGATCTATAAATGGGGTATTGTGTTTGCGGCCAATTTTATCGGTTCGGTATTTTTAGCTTACCTATATTATAACACTAACCTTTGGAAAATGGGAGATATGGCAGTAGGCCTTTCTGCCTTAAAGATCGCTAATGCAAAAGTCGGTTTAACCTTTGCCGAAGCCTTAACACGCGGAATATTATGTAATTGGCTCGTATGTTTGGCGGTTTGGATAGCCATTGCCTCCAGAGAGGTCATAGGGAAGGTATTCGCCATTTTTTTCCCGATCATGGCCTTTGTGGCTTTAGGTTTTGAACATTCCATTGCCAATATGTATTTTATCCCTTTAGGCTTATTTTTGAAAGGGTCTAATTTATTTAGTGACCCGGCGCTAAATTTATCAGGATTGACTTGGAACGCATTTTTTGTCAAAAATCTGATTCCCGTAACCATAGGAAATATAATAGGCGGAGCGATTTTCGTAGGTTTACTTTATTGGGTCGTATATGTTAAAGGAACAGAAACAAAATAATCTAGACAACAAAGAAAAGGAGAATTTCTGAAATGAAAAGATTAATATCTGCATTAGCCTCAGTATCGGCAATTTTTTGTTTTGCAACCGGCGTGTTCGCCGCGGGAGATAATAAGTATTACAGCGAATTCGCCTTAAAGCATAAGTTGAATAATAAGTTTGATTTATTCTTTACGCCGGAATTCCGCTATAATAATGATATGGGCAACCTCTATTACTATCAAATGAGGTTAGGCTCGACATTTCACGCGCACAAGAACCTTGATCTGGCACTAGCTTATAGGTTCCTGCAGAATAAGGTCTCGGGCAACTGGGATACTAATGACGTGCAGTATATTGAAATGATCACCGTTCCAAAGATAAAATTAGGCGGGTTTAATATATCCGACGCCAATAAAGTAGAATATCGTTTTTATGCCAATGCGCCGGATAGGTGGGTTTATCGGAACCTCTTAACTTTCGCTCATCCTGCAAAAATAGGGGGTTTTGAATTTACTCCTTATGTCTCAGATGAGATATATTATGATTTTGAAGTGGGAAAGGCCAACCTTAACTGGGCGACCTTGGGGGCGAATAAAAAAATGAATAAATACCTTACGCTCGGGTTTTATTACCGCGCTGAAACCAGCCGCGTGGGCTCGTCAAGCAAATGGTTGACAAACCAAATTTTAGGTTCAAATGCAACAATTGATTTCTAACCTCCAAGAGAGGAAATCATGTCAAGAGTTCTAACGACTTGTATATATTGCGGCTGCGGCTGCGGGCTTTATCTGGTTTCTGACGGGAAAAAATTAACCGGGGCCTACCCCAGCAAAAATCATCCTGTGTCGAGAGGCGCTCTTTGCGTCAAGGGCTGGAATTCTTATGAGTTCTCAAACGAC
Source organism: Candidatus Omnitrophota bacterium (assembly GCA_030691585.1). Taxonomy (GTDB): domain Bacteria; phylum Omnitrophota; class Gorgyraeia; order Gygaellales; family Profunditerraquicolaceae; genus JAUYEC01. The sequence continues at coordinate 940 of JAUYEC010000159.1, read as the reverse complement.
TTAAACAGGCTGACAAAGCCATTGATAAAAAAATCAGGCAAATTCGTTGAGGCAAGCTGGGATGAAGCGCTGGGTTTGATCGCGGAAAAGTTCGGGGGCTTCAGGAAAAAATTCGGCCCGGATGCTTTGGCGTTCTTAAGTTCGGCCAAGACGACTAATGAAGAGAACTTCCTGATGATGAAGCTGGCGCGGGCGGTATTCGGGACTAATAATGTGGACCATTGCGCGCGGCTTTGCCATGCTTCAACGGTTGTGGGCCTTGCGGCAACGTTTGGCTCAGGGGCGATGACTAATTCCATTAATGAATTCGAGGACGCGGAAGTCATTTTGATCACCGGTTCGGACACCACGGCACAACATCCGCTGATAGGTTCAAGGGTGGTAAACGCGGTCAATGATAGAGGGGCTAAACTTATAGTCATCGATCCGAGGGCCATAGAGCTGGCCAAATATGCCGTGATCCACGCCAGGCAAAGAAACGGTACTGATGTAGCCTGGATCAACGGGTTGATCAATGTGATCATTTCTGAGAACCTGTTTGATAAAAAATTTATAGAGGAGAGGACTGAGGGTTTTGAATCATTGAAAGAACTGGTTAAAGAGTACACCCCGGAATATGTAGAGAAAGTAACTTCTATCCCGGAAGAGAAACTGGTTGAAATAGCCCGTATTTACGCCAAGGCGCGCAAGGCCATGATCATTTATTCTATGGGTATCACCCAGCATACCACGGGAGTGGATAATGTTAAATCACTGGCTAACCTGGCAATGGTTACCGGGCATCTTGGATTTGCATCCTGCGGAGTAAATCCCTTAAGAGGACAGAATAACGTTCAGGGGTCTTGTGATACAGGGGCGCTTCCGAATCTTTTTTCCGGCTATCAAGCAGTAGCCGATGAAGCCTTAAGGAAAAAATTTGAGGCAGCCTGGGATGTCCAGG
>JAUYEC010000019.1 GCA_030691585.1 Candidatus Omnitrophota bacterium | reverse complement strand
TTGCTTCTACTTTTTTTCTTTTACCTTGATCTCAATGACCTGCTTACCATTATAGTAACCGCAAAGCTTGCAGACGCAGTGAGGCAATTTCGGCTGCTTGCATTGCGGACAAGGGATAAGATTAAGGCCGGATAATTTCCAATGCGTGCGCCGCTTCCTGCCGCGCGCCTTGGAATGTCTTTTCTTTGGTAGAGGCATGTTTTTACTCCTTTTATGTAGGGGACGGTTTGAAACCGTCCCCTACCCTAGATTAAGCGGCTTTACATCCGCATTTATTAATATTTAGATCCGCTCCGCAAACCGGGCAAAGCCCTGAACAATCCGGCTTGCATAAAGGCTTGATCGGATAATCCAGCATGATCCCCTCCCTGATATCTTCGGTCAGGTCGATCATGTTCTGCGTCTTATCAACCGGATAATTTAACTCCAATTCCCTGTCCAAGCCGGTATTGAACTCAGCCAGGCAGCGGCTGCAAACAGCGGTCAACGCTGAGCGCAGAGTCAAATGCGCGCTTACGCAATTTATGCCGCGGCTGACTTTAGCTTCCGCTTTGACCGCATCCGTAAGCCGGAGTACCGGCGTATCCAGATCCAACTGGGCCGCGGGAATTTCCTCCCTCAGGATGAGGCCTTCGAGCGGTATTTGATTTACGTATATCTTCACTTAACATATCGCGCCTGCAGGAACAGTTGCCCCTGCAAAACGCTAATGCCCGTTAACGGGGCAGTTTTTCTTTTAATGCGGCCTCTACAAAATCCGGCACAAAACTGGAAAGATCAGCGCCCAAGACAGCGGTTTCCTTGAGCAGTTTAGCAGAAAGATAACTGTATGATTCATGGGGCATTAAAAATATGGTTTCAATATCCGGGGCCAGCTTACGATTAGTCAGCGCCATCTGAAACTCATACTCAAAATCCGACAACATTCTTAAGCCGCGGATAAGCACTTTAGCCTTGCGCTTACGCGCCAATTCCACCACCAGGCCATCAAAATCGCAGACTTCAACGCCTTTAAAATCCGAAACAGCCTTCTTCAACAATTTAACTCTGTCTTCCACGCTAAAAAGAGGCTTTTTGTGGGGATTATGCGCCACTGCCACAATGACTTCCGGAAATATCTCATGCGCGCGCTTGATGATATCAATATGGCCGTAGGTCACCGGGTCAAAAGTACCGGGATAAATAGCTGGCTGGCACATCTTGTCTATCGGTTACGGTTACAATACCCGTTTCGTAGTTCGTCGTCCGTCTTTCGTCGTCCGTACCGTGTAGTTTAACGATATACGAAATACGAACGACGCCTGCCTGCCGGCAGGCAGGGAAGACGAATACCGATACGGGCTTCGTTACCCTAACCTTTACCTATTCCTTTCTATTTCTTCAGTTTCCTATAAAACGACAATACGGTATCGCCGTATCTTGAGCGCTTAAATAAACTTAAAACTCCCAGAGTATCTGGGAGCTCATCTTTCTTAAAATGCTGCACAATTAACAAACCATTATCCTGTAATATATCATAATCAGACAGGGTTTGCAAGGTTTTTTTTGAAAACTCCCGATAATAAGGAGGGTCCAGGAATATCAGGTCAAATTTTTTGCCTCGGCTAAAAAGATCCCTTACCGCCTCTGCCGAATCCTGCATTCTGATACAACAGTTATCCAGTTTCATCACCCGGATATTCTCCTCAATCGCCTTTTGAGCCGCGCGGTCAAGCTCTACCAGCTCTACTTCAACCGCCCCCCTGGACGCTGCCTCAAGGCCGACTGCTCCGCTGCCGGCGAAAAGCTCTAAAAAAGACAGCCCGCTGACATCGCCTAAGATATCAAATACGGCCTTGCGCACCTTATTCTGGGTGGGCCGGATCCCCCTTGGCATCTTAATAGCCCGGCCCTTGTGCTGCCCGGCAATTATCCTCATTTTAGATATTTAGAAACGAGGCCCGCCGCGTCACTGCCGGAAACAAAACAGCCGTGCACACCCCCGCCCGGCCTAGTCCATGCCCCGGCCAAAAACAAGCCCTTGATTTTGGTCTTTTGAGATAACCGGTTAATGCTTGCCTGGGGCACAGTCTGGGCCAACCCATAGATGGCACCTTCCGAAGACGAGCCGTATCGAGCCATAGTCATGGGTGTCGCCGTTTCCATAACCTCAATATTATCCGTTAAGCCGGGCAAATATTTTTCCACACGCTTTATCAAGATCCGCGCAACCTGCGCCTTTTTATCTTTATATTCCTGCTCCGATAGGCTCTTCCAGTTAGCGTAATTGTCCAGGGTAAAGATCAATAATTCGCCTTTCCCGAACGGAACCAATTCCGGGTCAAGTTGAGCGTGGTCAACCGCGCTGATGATGCCGTTTAAGTAATCGCCGCGCAAAGAAGCCTCGAAAGACGCGCTGTGGTCATAAGAACTGTTGATAAAACACATGAAACGGCCCATGCCCAGGGCCTTTGCCGGGACCTTTAAACCCAGATAAACCTGAAAGGCGGAAACGGATTTTTCAAAAGCAGACATCTTTTTGCGATAATCCTCTTTCACGGCCTCGTCGTCTAAGAGGCCGGTCAGAGTAGAAAAACAATCCGCGCCTGATACGGCACTGCGCGCCTCTATCCGTCCAGCCTTATCCGTGACCACGGCTTTGAAACAGCGCCTGCCGTCGGTAACTATTTCTTTGGCCACCGTATTAAACATCACTTCAGAACCGTTTTCCCTGATCTTGTTGGCCATAGCCTCGAACATCCGGGAAAAACCACCCCTCACATATACATTAGGATAATAATGGTAGGCGCGGAAGATTATTAAAAAATAAAAGGCAGACAGCCTCTGGGGAGGCAGGCCCATAAAACCCCAGATACTGCTGACCATGGCCTGAAGTTTTTTATCATGAGTATGTTTAACGATGACTTGTTCGCAAGTCAGACAGGACATCTTGATAATGCGCGGATAAAGAAACAAAGTAAGACAAAGCTTGAGCCATTCCGGCAGCCTTGAGTCATCAAAACGGTCAAAATGTTTGTAGAAGGCGTCAAATTCGGCGAAGATCCTGTCAATATTATTTTTTTCCTGGGGAAAGGAGTGCTTGAAATAATCCAGGAGGCTCTCGCGGCTGGCCTCAGCCACAAAATCGTGCTGCGGATAAATAATGCGCGCCAGGTCGCGCAACTCAATAAATTCAAGGCCCCCGGCCACGCCCGTCTCGACCAAAAAATCCCTGACTTTCTGGCCCTTACCCAGGGCATCCACGCAATGCAGCGCCGATTCAAAAAAGAAGCCTTTTCTCTTAAAACCGGTGGCAAAACCTCCGGGCACCGGCTGCTTCTCCAACACCAGCACCTTCTTCCCCGCCGCGGAAAGCTTTAACGCGCAGGTAAGGCCGGCCATGCCGGCGCCGATTATTATTGTATCATATTTCATAAATAATGGGGACGGTTCTATTTTTTAGCTTGATTGTGAGGGCGGAAAAATAGAACCGTCCCCTTTATTTCCCTTTATTTTAAACGCTGTTCATGAATTTTACGGCTTCTTCGGCAACCCGGTCCTTATCGTTATCAATAGGTATCATGTGGTAGCTGTTTTCCAGGATCACCATTGACTTAAGCGGGGAGCCGATGAAGTCGTAAATATACTGGGAATTTTTGGGGCTGACCATATCATCTTCGCGGGCATGGATCAGCAGAATCGGGGTCTTGACATGCGGGATCTCTTTTTTTACCACTTTGGTTAAAAGGTGATGCTGATAAAGATTAGCCATAGGGAAAAACGGGCTGCCAAAAAGAAAAACTTTTTTGCTGAACTGGTCGGCCCTGGCATTTTTGTAAAAACGCTCGATATTTTCCCTGAGATCTTCGTCCTTAAGGCCGAAGGGCCAGTCTTCCCGGATATTCACCATATTTCTTATCCAGGGGACATGCCAGACTATTTCCATGATGGACTTGCCCTTTTGCAGGGCCCAGCCGTCGTAAAAAATAGTCGGTGCCAGGGCAATGACGCCCGCGACCTCATCGGGAAATTTATGCGCCAGGTGTATACTCATTAACGCGCCCATTGAAAGCCCGCCGACGAATACCCGGCTATGCCCTTTTTGTATGAACCGGAAGTCCTCAATACAGGCCTCTTCTATCTCCTGCCAAGTCACTTTCTTGAGGTCATCGAGAGTACTGCAGTGCCGCGGCAGGGTATTACAGAAAACAGTAAAGCCCGCCTTGTTCAGGCACTTGCCCAAATAGCGCATCTCCGAAGGCGTGCCGGTGATACCGTGGATCAAGAGCACCGCGTTCTCGCCGCCTTCCAGGAAAAAATTATATTTTTTGGTATTATTAGTTTCCATAATGCCGCATATTATAACACAAAAGAATACAAGGTAAAGTTTTTAATTCAGCGGGCCTACCTTCTGGGAGTCAATTATACTGCGAAATACAAAAGAATTGCTTAGTAACTGGCGGGCTTTTAGATGGTTAGCGTGGATCCCTAATCTTCTTTATTTCTCAGCTTCCTCATTATCATCTTTTCCCTTGTTTTGCTTATACGGCATATTCCCTTTTATAATAACATACCCGAAAAAGAATACTACCGCCCCCATTAAAACATACACCGGCCAATCCTGCCATAGGTTTCCAGTCATATTTCATTCTCTCCTTCCCTCAATTTTTATCTTCTTTATCGCGCTTATTTTCTTCTCTGATCTTATGTGAAAAAACTATAAGGAAAATTACGACCGTTAAACTAACAATAGTAGGCGCTATAGAACGCCAGATATCATCCATTTTTTGCCTCTCGTTAATTTAACAAATCTACGCTTAGAATTTAAACCCGCTAAACCCCATAAATGCAAGGCTCATTATAGAACCAATGATAAATGCCAAAGGTAGGCCCTTAAATGCCTTGGGATAATTGCATAGTTCAAGCCTCTCCCTGATGCCTGACATCAAAAGCATAGCCAAAGTATAACCGATTCCAACACATAATCCCTGGAATATCGAAAATATAAAACTCCCAGTTACTGCCTTATTATTTAAATAGAACATATCAATATTCAAAACCGCCACGCCTAATACGGCGCAGTTAGTAGTAATCAAAACCAGATAAATACCGAAAGCACGATAAAGGGCGGGGCTCGTCTTTCTAATTACCATTTCCACCAACTGTACAAAAGCAGCAATGATCAAGATAAAGACTAGGGTGCGTAAATATGTCAGGTTAAACGGAACCAGAAGGAAACGGTAGATCACCCATGTTATTGCAGACGATACCGTAGCCACAAACGTAATTGCCATACTCATGGCAAACGCCTGTCTCGTGTCTTTAGATATGGCAACAAAAGGACATAGGCCTAGAAAACGCGACAAAATAACATTGTTAACAAAAACTGCCGAGATAAAAATTGCTAAAAACTGTCCAGAATTCATCTTCTTATTCCTTTATCATTTAATCGTGTTGACACAGGCCCCTCCTATTTTCTAAGCCGTTTTAATGTTTTGGAATCTTCTCCGCCAGGCCCTTTCCTGAATATGCGGCTATAGCAAAATATAAGCAGGCCAATAATTAAACTCCACGTGACAATCATAAAAATCCAGCCGCTCAGTTTCAATCCGTCCCTCCTATTTAATATTGTGCGTAACCGCAAAAACTATACATAATATTCCTGCTAAAATACAAATTCCCAATATAATAAATATAAACCGTATTCCTTTGTCCATGCCTATCCTTTCTTGATTAAAATAGGAAGCAAGATTGCTCCTGCTGTCCTTTTACACCACCGTACGTACGGTTCCGTATACGGCGGTTCATAAAGATTTTAAGAGTTTATCAGTTTTGTTTGTAAAGCTACTA
>JAUYEC010000014.1 GCA_030691585.1 Candidatus Omnitrophota bacterium | reverse complement strand
GCATCAGGAATTGTCAGCAATGCCGGCGAATATGATTTTTTTGACACGGTAAACGACATCCAGGGGACCTACTATCAAGTCATCACCGGACAACAACTGACCAAAAATAACACCCCCTACCAGGTTATCTTCCTATTTAAGGACAAAGACAAAGCGCAGAATGTCGACCGGGGACAAAACATCCAGAAAGACGGCAAGATAATAAAAATAGATGACGAACGCCTGCAGATTGCACTCTGGATATTTTGCGGCGATATGAGTGATAAAGACGCCGCGTTGTTCAAGAAGGACCAGGGAACAAACAACTAAAGACAATTAGTTATTTCTTGATTTAGCGCCGGCGAAACATCTGACGCCCCCTGTTATGCTGGGGGCGTTTTTGTTGCCTGCCCTGGGGCGCATGCAGAGATTGGTCAAATTGCGCTGCGGGAACTTCGGGATGCCGGGAAACCGGCAAACTGGTCTTAATAAGTTTTTCAATGTCGCGGACATCGCGGGATTGGTCGGGTGTGGCAAAAGATACCGCGCGCCCCTTCTGTCCGGCGCGGGCGGTGCGCCCGATCCGGTGCACGTAATTTTCAGCGTCTTCGGGAAGGTCAAAATTTATCACCAGCTCAATACCGCGGACATCAATACCCCTTGAGGCGATATCTGTGGCTACGAGCACTTTATATTTTCCGGACTTGAAACCTTCCAGCGCTTCCCTGCGCTGGCCAAGAGAGCGGTTGGAGTGGATCTCAGCGACGCTATGGCGCATAGCGCGGATAGCTACAGTGATCTTCCTGGCATTATGCTTGGTACGGGAGAATAAAAGCACCGAGCCGTGATATTGCGACAACAGCTTGCCTAACAGCCGCATCTTTTCCTCTTTCCGAACGACAAACAATTCCTGAGTGACGCCTTCAACCGTAGTGCCGGAGGGCGCTATCTCCACGCTTACCGGAAGTTTCATATATTTTGAAACTATCTTCATGATCTCCGCGGGCATGGTCGCCGAAAAAAGCATGGTCTGCCTATCTTTAGGCAAAAAACGCAGGATCTTCTCGATTTGCGGGGCAAACCCCATATCCAGCATGCGGTCGGCTTCATCTAATACCAGAATTGCGACACTGTCCGGAAGAAAATTCCATTGCCCCATATGGTCGATCAGCCTGCCCGGAGTAGCGATGATCACCCGCGGGCCATTACGCAAGGCGCGCGTCTGAGGCTCCATAGGTGCACCGCCTATAAGACAGGCGGTCTTTATGCCAAAAGCGCGCACTATAAGCTGAAATGCCTCATCTATCTGTATGGCCAGTTCCCGGGTGGGTGCTAATATTAAGGCCACGCCTTTGACCTGCGCCAGACGCTGGACGATCGGGATAGCGAAAGAGTGGGTCTTGCCGGTGCCGGTCTGGGCAATACCAATAACATCTTTACCCTGGATAGCCAGCGGAATGGCCTTGAATTGAATGGGCGTAGGTTTGACAAAACCTATCCCAACCAGGATATCCAATATCTTGGGTGCTATACCCAAACCATAGAAATTCGCCACGGCCGGATCGAGCTTTTCATTACCATGATTTACAGGATTATTTTTAAACATTATACCCCTATCTTGTCCATTTCCTTGAACACCGGATGAAAATTTTCCGGTTTAACGATGCGGCTAAAACATTTCAATAACAAGTTGATCAGGCTGTTACGATGCCTGCCATAAATATAAAGCCGGATAAAATCAAAACCCAATCTCCTCTTGGCTTCGTAGGAAGTCTGCCCCATTTCATACACTTTAATCTTATACTCAAGGCACCACTTCATCATATCACGAAATCTGATAAAATACAGGCCTAATTCATAGGCCAGCGCATAATCAAAACCCAGGTAATAATCAATAAAATGGTCTTCAGACACAAAACAAACAGAGAATGCCACCATTTTAGCGTCCAACCGCCACAAGAAATATTTGATCTGCCCCGGCATATTCCTGGAGATATTTTTAAAAAAATCCGGGCCGAGTTTCTCCATACCGATATCCTGACGCTCATGGGTCTGCAGATAAAGCGGATAGACCTCCGCTAAAACAGCGTCATCAATGGTATCGGTGATTTCCAGGTCGATCTTGACCTTACCGTCTATCTTTTTGAATTTTCTCTTCAGCCCGCTTTTGGAGACGTTACTCAAACTGTCCATATATTGCTGGAAATCGGCAAAATTCAGGCGCATGTCCGTGGAAGGCAGGGATTGGATCTGGAAAAAACCGTCCTTGAGCAGATCTTTAAATTTATCGTTGTAGGTGGAATTAAAATCCTTAAAACCAATAATACCGGCCTTATGCTCGCGGGCAATTTTTTCCATTGCTTTGCATATTGCCTGTAATACAGGTGCAGCCTCCCCGGCTATACCGATCCTGCCCTGGCCCATCGGTATGCCGCAGATGACCACCCGGGGGCTAAAAATCCGCGGAGCAAATTTCTTTATCGCGTCAAGAACCTTTCTAAACCCTCCCTCCACCGCCATGTCCATG
>JAUYEC010000154.1 GCA_030691585.1 Candidatus Omnitrophota bacterium | reverse complement strand
GGAAAGTGCGGATATCGCTGCGCACATGCCTTATGACCAGCGCCGGCCAGTTACGCTGCATAAAGATGCTCACGCGGAAACGCTGGCTCAAGTCAGAAAGGTATATTCCGAAATCCGCATCCAGGTTCTTCTGGAAAAAGTTCTTCATCCCTTCGGAAGTCAATTCTTTTATGGTATCGTTGACCTCATCAAGGCTGACGATCTTCTCGTCTACGGGCAGGACCTCTCCGTCAATACGCATGCGCACGTTGGAGCCTGCCCGGTAGAACATATCGGACGCGTTTTTTTCCACCATCAATTTCAGGTATTTCTTGATCTCCATCGTATCCTCCGTTAACCTATACGCATTATACCACTTTTTTCTCGTTTTTCTCAGTAGGATTAAAACCCATCGGCTTGTTCAGCATTAAACGCGTCTGGGCGTCCAGCGCCGGCGTTGAACCCAGGATCACGATCACCACCGGCACGATGATCCATTCCAGGATCATCACGATATTCTTGGTCCAGCTGACTTCCTTTGGCCGAGGCGGCAGGATAGCCCGGCTCAAGATGACAAGTGCCAGGCTCGTGATCAAAGTGAAATTAAACAACATCCCGGTGATCCTGGGCAGGTTATAACCGATGGCCATCTGGTTAAAAATTTTTCCCCCCAGCAGTAAAGGCAGCGGCCCTATCAAAACGACGATGATCGCCCAGACCGCCCAGGTAATATGGCTCTCCAGGAGATGAAATGCCCGCCTTATTTTTTTTAATACCGCTATGTCGCGCTCTTCAATGAATTTTTCCACCACATAGGGAAAATTCTCCACGCCCCAGGCCCAGCGCCTCTTCTGTTTATATTGCAGGACCACCGTCTTTAACAGGTTGTTTGAATAGGCCACGTCCATGGAAACAGTGATGTAGAGGGGCACAACCCGGTAATCGCCCTTATAGAAAATATACGCCTTCCAGTAAATCAAGGAGTCATCGGAAACCATATCTACCGGCCAATAACCTATCTCCACCAGCGACTTGAAGCTCATGCTGTGGCTTGAGAAAGTAACAAACTTCTCAAGGCGCATGCTTTCGATCATCTGACAAAAAGACCCGCTGATCTCTACCACCCGCGCGAAAGACGGCGCCTGCCAGATATTGTTATTATAGACCGGAATAGGCTGATAACTGGCCCGGTGCGGATTGGGCGAAGTCATAAAGTGATATGTAAGGCAGCTGAAATAGTCCTGGTCCACACAGGTATCGGCGTCAAAGCAGGAGACGATCACGTCGCTAAGGGCAATACCTGACTTTTCCAGGAACTGCTTGGCGGTTTTTGCCGCCCAGGTGGCATTGGCACCTTTGGTGCGCTGCTCACCGGCTCTGCCGTCGGGATGGAACGCGGATATATAGCCGAAAAACTTGTCCTTGAAGCGCCTTTCAAGCTCTGCCGCATTCTGATTGCTGCTGGGATTGCGCTCCTCAAAAGAAACCACTACGATCATTTTTTCTTTGGGATATCGCGACTGCCTTAAACATTCGAGCGATGCCCCCAGGATCTGCGGCCCTTCCTTATACACCGGGAAGAGCACCAGATGATAAATTTTCTCCCAGTCCTTGCCCGGTTTTAACTTACTGCAGGCGCTCAGCCAATCCTTGTTTTTGAAAGCAAATAATTTGTGATAGGCCAGAAACAAGAGCGTAGAAAGATAGAGCGTGCGGATGATCCAATAGAAATCAAAGACGATGATCAATATGGCGCAGGCCACCGGTTTTACCGCGGCGAGCGCTATCAGGAAAAATATCGTGCCCCAGGAAGCCGCTCCCGGGATGATCTCAAGGGCTCTTTTTATCTTTGGGCTCATATCCGGTCTGCCTTAATTTTATCAAATCGCGGAATAAAAAAAGCTTGGTATTCAGATCCAGTTTATAGATGTTCTCATAGAAATTGCCGTCGCCTGCCGCTTGCGCATCCGAAAAATAAAGCGTGTCGGAAGAAAGGTTATAATAAGCGCAGGTGTCAGTTTTGTTGAGGTTTGCCAGCTTCAGCACGGAAGAATTCGGCCTGGCTTCCATTACCGCGATATCGCTTGCGCTTACAACCACAAGATGATAGCTGTCGGAATGCCAGAATACATCGATTATATTGTTGGCATCGGAGCCCGGCAGGTTTAAAACAAACGGCCTGTAGCGTCCGCTGGTATCATTTTCAACATCAAGGTTGATCAAGGCTATCTTATAGCGGTCAAACAAGACCAATTTTTGCTTATCAGGCGACAGGCTCCATTTCACCGGCAGCTCGAGATTCTGCGGCAGACAGCAGACCTCAACGCTGGATTCTCCCTGCAGGTCCGTCCTGTAAACACAATTATCGCTCTGGTCAATGTAATAGACCGTATCCTTTTTTTCGCTGAGCCAGAAAGACGCGCTCCTGCCCTGGCTTATTTGTTTGGCGCTTGAGAGGACGGGAAAAAGTATGATCTTGTCAAAGCGGGTGACCTTGCCTCTTTCCACGTTGATCTCCGCGGCCCATGGATAATGGTTCTTGAGCACAACCCTGACGTGGTATTTGCCGGGTAGAAGTTCGCCTATGGTCAAAGGCGTTTTTTCGTCTAATAGCTTTTCACCCAGGTAGACACTGGCGCCTAAAGGCTGTGTCTTTACAAAAATCAGGCCGGTCTTGGTAAACTTGAAGGCCCGCGGATCAAATTTATAGCCAAGCGCAAAACACAGAATCACCGGCAGCCCCACCAGAAAAACCGCCAGGCTCAGGCATAATAAAAACGCTCTTATTTTTTGCTCGCCATGCATAAACTGATTTTTTTCTCCAAATCCAGGAGCAGCATTTTTTTCCGCAAACCCCCGGAATAGCCGCCTAAACTATTATCGCAATTTAAAACACGGTGACAAGGGATAATTAAAGGATACGGGTTGCGTTTAAGTGCCTGGCCCACTGCCCGGCTGGCCCCGGTGCAGCCGATCTTTTTGGCCACCCACTTGTATGTGCGCGTTTGGCCAAAGGGAATAGTTAAGACTGCTTGATAAACCCTTAATTCAAATTTTGTCATCGGAGTACCGTAGGACGTGGGACGTAAATTCAACGTCCTACATCCTACGTCCGAGCGAACGAAGTGAGCGGACATCCCACGGAACATATTATTTCCCAATTACCTTCTTCCTTCT
>JAUYEC010000145.1 GCA_030691585.1 Candidatus Omnitrophota bacterium | reverse complement strand
GGGGCGAATCTATAACCGATTGAAATAACGTAGGTTATATTGGGACACGCATGCGCCATGCCGTGCCCCTACGGTAAACGTTCGGCAGAATTTTGTAGGGACAGCATATTATGCTGTCCCTCGGCGGACAGGATGCTATCCTGTCCCTACGGTAATTTTCTCTTCACAATATACGCCGGGACTAGCTTTACCGGCCGGTACGACAATTTTACTTTTTTCAGGTTTTCTAAGCCCGAATCGTCCATGATGTTGATATATTTGTAATCCGTCATCTCCTGTGATAAGGCACGGAAGATAAATTGCGCCAGGCCTTTGATGGACAGATCCGTGATCTCATATAAAACGCAAAATGTATCAGCGTTCAGCTTGTAACCAAAGGTAAAACCTTTGATCTTAGAGTTCACTTTGACTATCCGGCCCACACAATTCAATTTATCGTAATGCTTTAACAATATCTCGACCGCGTTACAGCTATCTTCCAGCATCGCACGATACATCATATCCGGATTATCGCCCCGGCGGTCCTCGGCCCAGGTCTGATAGAGCTTCAGGCAGCCGCCTAAATCCTTTTTTGTAAACGGCAGGAACTCGAAGGAATAGTTTTTGACAAAATAATTATAGGCGGCGCGCTTTGATTTCAACTTATCGCCTTTTAACTCCGCCAGGCTCTGGCGTGAACAAAGATAATCCCAAGATTTTTGCGCGCACTTCAGGCCCAGGCCGCGGTAGAATTCCAGATCCCCGGCTTCCACATTCTCGATGCGGGAAATTTCTTTGTTGGCGTTGATCGAGTCCAATATCGAAAATACCTTCTCTACTGTTTCAGGATCATGGGTTTGCGCCAGCGGCGGCAGATAGAGAAACGCGCCGATTCTATCCTGAAAAAATACGCAGAGGCTCTTATTGATCAGGGCCCATTTAATTTCAAAGAGCCCAATCCATATGTAGATATTAATAAAGTTATAGACGGATAATTCGTGGCTGGATAAACTCAGGTATTTCGAAAAGATTTCCTTGTCGCGAAGAGATAGATCATTTAGTTTCATCGGGCATCTTTAATTCTACTACGTCCAGCGCGTCCTTGTAGGCCTGGATAATATGCGGATTATCCCGCAGCAGCCGAATCCGCGCCGGGGCGTTTAAGAAATCGGTCAGATAGCGCACGTATTCCTCAAATTCCCGGCTGCTCATTTTATCCTTGATATAAGGACAATTTAAATCCACCGTAAGCAGGACTTTTTTATCCCGTATCGCGATTAAGAACGGATAGAGTTGGCATTCCAGCGGACGGAAATCATAGATCGCGCATTTATTGGCCGACGCATCCAAAAAGGCGCAGATAAAAGCGCTCTCCACAAGGCGCGGATTAGGAATGGGTTGGATCTTTTTATCTATGGATATGGAGACCGGCGGTATTTTTTTGTCCAGCAGGTCCTGTATTTCCTCATCCAAGAGACAGGGCAGCCAAACGGAATTCGCCTCGCTGAAACGACAGCATCCAATACATTTCAGACAAACCTCGCTTGGCACAAATTGCTCGATCACTTTACAACGCTTCCTAATTTCACGGGTTTCTCCGGGCTTACCACCACGATGCCGTTTTCATCGGAAGCTGCCAGGATCATGCCCTGGCTTTCCACTCCGCGCAGGATTGCCGGATCCAGATTATCCACCAGCACCACCTGTCTGCCGATCAATTCTTCCTTCTGATAACTGCCGCGGATCCCGGCTACCACCTGCTTGGTTTTGTCCCCCACGTCCAAAGTGACCACATAAAGCCGGTCGGCATTGGGATGTTCCGTAACTTCTTTAATCACAGCGACTTTAAACTCTAACTTGTGAAAATCCTCTATTGTAGCCATATTTCCTCCATATAATTACCTTAACGTATTCAACTGTAGGGACAGGATATTATCCTGTCCCTCGTATGTATAATACCACGCCACCGGGCAAAAACAAAGCAAAAAGGCGATTCCGCCTTTAAAGCCGAACCGCCCCAAGAAAGATAAAAAATAGAAACTAAATAACCTCAAACATGTATTCTAATTTGCTAAACTACCTCCCTCCGGATTAACCGCTTGCAAAAATTTAGTATATTTTCTTTCTAAATATTGGTCTTTAGTGGCATTCCGATACATATAATAGAACAACTTGATACTGTCGGATTTAGAATATGCAAGGTGGCCGCCTTTTTTATCTATATGTCCCCCTGCAAGGCCCGCGTTTTCTTTCAAAACCTTATAGATTTCTCTTAAAAAACTTAAATTTGCCGAAGCAAAACAACTTGAGACATATGGAACCATTTTATAATTCCTAGCTTTTATTTTTGTATACCCGCAGCTAATGCTGCCGTCGCCGTCAAAATGGCCTCTAATAAAGTGGTTCATATATTTCTTGGGCACTTTTGGCAGATGAAATCTCCGGGCTTTATTTTGCATAAAACCCAGCTTAATCATATCGCTATACATTTCTTTAGAACCGATTTGAAACGTATATGAATCTTGCCAGTTATCATTATATCTCTTTCTTAAGGCGATTTTATGTTTAGAATTTAAGCATCGCTTGACTTTCTCCAGCATTTCGCGGTCGATCGAACTGAAGGTAATATATTTTGCCCCTCGCGGGTTAGCGTACATACTGCCGTCGGCGGCAAAATAGCCTAAAACATACGCCATTTCTGTAGACCATTTCTTAAAGAAATTGACATTGGCTTGCGGTTCTTTTACGGGTTTTTTATATTCGGGCTTCTTTTTTAACTGCCCGGTCTTATAAAGCCAGCTCGTAAGATTCATGTCAGTAAACCTGCGGCAAGTCTGCGTGGGTATATCGTAATGATGAAACCATTTAGTCACTGTCGCTCTTGGAATATCTATCTCTGCGCTTATATCGCTATGTTTCATCTCTTCAGGCCAGTGCATTTGATAAAGCAGATCTTCTACGCGCGCATTAAAACGGCTTTCTATATCTTGGGTTCTACGGCAAAGCTCAAGTTTTACCATATAAAAAGGTTTTTGGCTGTGAAAACACAAAAGAGCCTTTTGATCTATTTACGTAATCAAAAGGCTCTTTTAATGGCGGGGCTGACGGGATTTGGACCCGTGGTCTCCACCGTGACAGGGTGGCGCCATGAACCAGACTAGGCTACAGCCCCAAAATGACATAGATGTTAATTGTAGACCAAAAATGCTCTGTTTTCAAGAGTTTTTAATGGTCCCTCGATTCACTTCGTTCACTCGGGATCACTCGCATGCCTGGTTTACCCTGAGTATATCGAAGGGTAAACCACGAGCGAGGCGCGAAGCGCCGAGTCGAGTGGCTCCTCGACGCGCTTCGCTTGCTCGGAGTCACTCGGATGTATGGTTTACCACGAGCGAGGCGCGAAGCGCCGAGTCGAGTGGTGGGCGGTAGAGGATTCGGACCCCTGACCTTCTCTGTGTAAGAGAGACGTTCTAACCAGCTGAACTAACCGCCCACGATTGGTACGGGAATTGTCGCTGCTAATTTACCGAGTATGCCCAGCGTAAAGGCCATGACAAAGAGTGCTACGGTTTCAGTCATGCCCAGCACGACGAGGTAATTGCCGAAACCCTTATTTGTTTCGCCCATGGCGTCGCAGGCGCAGGCCGCGCACTTACCCTGCCAATACGCCGACAATCCTATTGCCAGGCCGGCAAACGCGCCGATACCCCAACAGTATAACCCTTTTGCCGCCAGCTCAAAGAGTTTATTCATTACGATCATCCCATAGATGGTCTGGGTAAGCGGGGCGCCGACAAAAGCTACCAGCATAAACGACGCCGCTTTATTCTGGCTGTAATTTTTCTTCCAGGCCCCGATAGCACTCATCCCGGCTGTCCCGGCTCCGATTGCCGACCCACAAGCAGCAAGCGCCAGGACCATACTCAAACCCAGATCTTTGAATTGACTCATAATTGCTGGCTCCATGATATCACTCCTCCTTTTTCTATATTGATTTATGATTACATCCTGTAGGGACAGCATAATATGCTGTCCCTACAAAACCTTTTGGATATCCGCTGTAGGGACAGGTTTAAAACCTGTCCCTACCTGCCTACCGGCAGGCAGGCAAAATCTTTTACGCAGATTCCTGCAGCGGCTTATAACGCTCGCCGCTCCAGGTCAGGCCCGTATGATTCAGGCCAAATTCCAATACGTTAAGCCGCACCCCGTGCACCAAAATGGCAATGGGGCCGAGCACGATATTTAAGGCATGGCCCACTATCCTGACCAAAACGCCGGCGCTAAATCCAGTAACCCCGGCGCCAAGGCCGGCAGCCATCGCATTAGTGGTATCGGCAATGGCCACTGCCGCCAAACCCACGGCAAAGAGCCTGACATACGATACCACGTCGGTAAAAGCGCTCATAAAACTCAAGCCAAAAGTAACAGAAACAAAACCGGCGACCAAGCCTTTGAGCGGATTCCTGCGCGGTTCGCTGAAAAACAGGACCAATGCAATTCCGCAGAGCGCGGCCGGCAAGCCAAAAGCGGGAAAGGCCTGGCCCAAAATCAGCGCGCCAGCCATATAAAATGAAACCCATAAAACCGCGATCCATCCTATGTCAGCAAGGCAAGACGGATGCGGGAATTTTAATATCCCGCGCCAGGCATGGGCGATACTCAAATGCAAGGCGCCGATAAAAAAACAAAACTTTTGCATAATCGCCGGCTCATTTAAGGCAGGCACAAGCGGCTTTATCCCGCAGCCAACCAACCAACTCTGCCCAAAAAATGTTGCGGTGAGCGCACCCCAGATGATCGCGCATGAACTTAAAGTATAAAAGAGATAAAAAACATCGGCATTGCGGGGGTTGATCCCCTTCTTCTTCTGAAACCAGGCGGTCAATAATAAATAGGCCAGGCCATAGCCGGCATCGCCGATGAGAATTCCAAAAAAAACGCTGAAGAACACCAATAAAACCGGGCTGGCATCCAACTCGCGGTAACCGGGCGAGATCCCCAGCATCTTGAGCACCGGATCGATCAGGCGGACCCAGTGAGGATTACGCAGCAACACCGGGGGCGTTTCCTCGTCGGAGGGATCCCGGACCAACAAGCCCCATTGTTCCTGTTGCGCGGCCTTTTCTAAATTCCCCACCTGTTCAATTGGGATGTATCCGCTTAAATAAGCTATATTGTCCTGGCTGCCCATCCCTTCAAGGGCTTGATGAAACTCAAGCTGCCCTTCAAGATCCTTCTTGGCTTCAGCTAAGGCCTGCAGATGGACTAAATGCCCGCATATTTCTTCCGCGATCTTTTCACTGGCGCGCTGATCTTCATAAGCCCTGGCACGCATCTTCATAAGCCCCATCTTCGGGGGAGGTATTTGCTGAAAAGACAATTCAGGCTTGCCTTGCGAAATTATAATATAATGTGCGAATCCGGAACGCCTGAATACTTCCTTTGCCACGACGCCGGCGGGAATTAGACTTATCTCTTTGAGCGGGACCTGAAAAAATCCGGTATAAATACCCTTGCCTTGAAGTATTTCTATTTCCTGCGGGTCAAAATCACCCCAACGCTCCCATTCCCGGATGAGCCCTGCAATGACCAGGGAATACGCCGACAACTGCTCAAGGCGCTTGGCGAGATCCACGATATGGCCGGCAACGCTTTTCCAGTCCGTAAGTTTTAACTGCCCGGCAACAGGCATTTTATTAACGGCGGGGCCGGAAACAATATTTATCGCCGACTCTACCGTGCTTATATCCTCTTTTAAAGCATTAATATTTGTGCTTGCCGGGGGCCGGTTGTATTCCACATGCAGAGTGCCTAAAGAACGCAATTTTAAAACCGCACCTTGCGCGTCTTTTGATTGCACGATTATCGCGGTTTTCTTCATCGCTACGATCACGCGGCAACCTCCAGCATTTGTGCCTGCTCGATCTTGCGCTTGGCGATCTTACAGCGGCCTACGGCATTGGCCATCTGGTCTCCGATATAGATCTTGATCACGCGAATGGCCTCTTGGGCTTCGGGTATCTTTATTTTTTCAAAAAGATTCACACGCTGTGTCGTAATACGTAATTCGCGCTTGAGGGCCTCTATGCCTCTTTCAATGAAAACAATCTCCGCCTCAAGCGCCACTATTGCCCTCAAAGCTTCCAACCCGTTATCCACCCACAGGGGCAGAAGAAAAAGGTCGTAGTCCGGCTGGGCAAAGGCCATTTCAGAAAAAACCGGCAGTTCAACTCCGGCGATGTTCCTTGCCGAAGCAACGGTCTTCTCTGAAATAAGCCATTCTTTTTGAATAACGTTCCCTTCGCCTAAAAGGCCTGCCCAGGCCAAAACGGCATTCCTTTTCTTTTCCAACAGTGTTTTCTTTTCCGAAAGCAGATTATGCTGGTGCAGTATCTCCGCCTGCAATTGCTGTTTCTTCAGCTGCAGCGTCGGCAGATAACGTTCATATTGCCTCAGGGTGTCTCTTTGTTTTTTTAATTCGCCTTTAGTCAGCTTAATTTTTGCCATATTATTTCTTCGGCCAGAACTTCTCGATCAAAGCTTTCCTGATCCCGGTCTCCTCCGGCTCAAAACAATCAGCCAGGATCTCCCAGCCCAGGTCCAGGGCTTTTTCAAGGGGAATATTCACGGCAAGCGACATCATCCTCTGCTCAAAGGCCAGGCCGTATTTAAGGAGTTTGTTGTCCCAGCCACTCATTTGAAAACCCATAGCCTGTTTTTCTTTTGTCTCGCGGGCGCTGGCAAAAAGCTGGATCATCGTATCCATAATCAGGCGGTGGTCATCGCGGGTCTTGCCGTTGACCTGCTGTTTAAGGCGGGAGAGCGAACCGAACGGCTCGATCACCCCGTTTTTCAGATAGAATTGCCCTTCGGTGATATAACCGGTGTTATCCGGCACAGGATGGGTCACGTCGTCGCCGGGCATTGTGGTGACCGCAAGAATTGTGATGGACCCCGCGGTTTCAAAATCCACCGCCTTTTCATACCTGGCGGCCAACTGGCTATAAAGGTCTCCCGGGTATCCCCTGTTAGAAGGCACTTGTTCCATAGTAATACTGATCTCTTTAAGCGCGTCGCAGAAATTAGTCATATCGCTTAAAAGTACGAGCACGCGTTTACCGGAAAGCGCGAACTGCTCAGCCACAGCCAGGCTGATATCCGGCACAAGCAGGCATTCTACGGTCGGGTCAGAGGCGGTATGCACAAAAAATATTGAACGCGGCAAAGCTCCGTGCTTTTCAAGCGTATCCCTGAAAAAAAGATAGTCATCGTATTTCAAGCCCATACCGCCTAAGATTATCACGTCCACTTCCGCTTGGATGGCGATACGCGCCAACAGTTCGTTATAAGGTTCGCCTGCGATAGAAAAAATAGGCAGTTTCTGCGACTCCACCAGCGAATTAAAAACATCTATCATCGGCACACCGGTACGGATCATTTTATTCGGGATGATCCTTTTTACCGGGTTCACCGACGGCCCGCCGATATCAATGGGATTTTGAGAAAGCACCGGCCCGCGGTCAAGCGGAAGGCCGCTTCCGTTAAAGATACGCCCCAAGAGATCTTCTCCGCAAGAGACGCGCATCGGATGCGACAAAAAGCGCACCTTGTCCCCGGTAGAAATGCCTTTACTGCCGGCAAAGACCTGCAGGAACACTTTTTTTCCGTCCAGGCGGATGACCTGCGCCAGAGAGGTACCGCGGCTGGTTGTGACTTCGGCGATCTCATTATAACCTATGCCCTCAGCTTCCACCGTGATCACGTCTCCGGATATCTCGATTATATTTGTATAGA
The DNA here is from genome assembly GCA_030691585.1 of Candidatus Omnitrophota bacterium. Classification (GTDB taxonomy): domain Bacteria; phylum Omnitrophota; class Gorgyraeia; order Gygaellales; family Profunditerraquicolaceae; genus JAUYEC01. The sequence continues at coordinate 36,720 of JAUYEC010000145.1, read as the reverse complement.
CTTTATGCATAAGATCTTTCTTTAACTTACGCCTATTTTTTCTGCCGCGGCCTTTTTTATCTCGGATTCGCTGCGCCGGAATTCTTCCGATCCCCAGGTATTGGAATTCAGGCCGCGGAACAACTGCCTGAGCCTCTGAAAAAAATGCAAGGCTTCTTCTCTGTCCTTAAAAATAAATTCTGCCTCCATTATCCGGTGTATAAGATCAAACACATAGACCTGCCTGTCGCTGGCGGTTGCCTCATCCACCTCATCAAAGGCGTTTTGCTGCAGATAAACAGAATCAAAAAACTCTCCCTTGAGATAGTCCAGGTAATCCGCAAGCGGCGTCCCCTCTTCGCCGACTACTTTCATCATCTGCGAGACTTCAAAACTTTTGCGCAGATATGCATGTGCCGTAGACATCTTCTCCGGCTCAATAATGCCGCGGTATTTGCTCCAACTGATCAACGGGTCTATGGCCGGGTAACGCCTGGCGTCCGAGCGCTCGCGCGAGAGCCCGTGAAATGCCCCCACCACTTTTAAAGTCGCCTGGGTGACCGGCTCGTCAAAATTTCCTCCGGCGGGGCTGACTGCTCCGCCGATAGTCACCGAGCCGAACATCCCGTCATATAAACGCACCACCCCGGCCCTTTCATAGAAAGAAGCAATGCGGCTCTCGAGGTACGCGGGAAACGCCTCTTCCCCGGGGATCTCCTCGAGCCTGCCGGACATCTCGCGCATTGCCTGCGCCCAACGGCTGGTGGAATCCGCCAGGAGCAAAACATGCAAGCCCATCTGGCGGTAATATTCGGCGATGGTCACCGCCGTATAGACGCTGGATTCCCTGGCCGCCACAGGCATGGAACTGGTATTACAGATGATCACCGTGCGGTCGCTTAACGGCCTGCCGGTGCGCGGATCGTTAATATGAGGAAAGGTTTTTAAAGTCTCTACTACTTCTCCGGCGCGCTCGCCGCAGGCGGCAATGACCACCACATCCACCTGCGCGTGGCGCGAGGTCAATTGCTGCAAGACCGTTTTCCCCGCGCCAAACGGCCCGGGTATGCAATAGGTCCCGCCCAGGGCCACCGGAAAAAGCGAATCCATAAGCCGCATCTTAGTCACCAGCGGCTCATGCGGCATCAATTTTTCTTCGTAACATCCGATCGGAATTTTTACCGGCCAGGCCTGGCTCATGAAGGCATCGTGGATCCTGCCCTGATCGTCTTTAAGCTGGGCGATCCTGTCTTTTAAGGTATAATTTCCGGGGGCGGCAATATTTACCACTTCAAGAACTCCGCTCAATCCGAACGGGGCCATAATAAAATGCCTGAAGATCTTTTCCGGAACAAAACCCAATCTCCCTCCCGGCTTCAGCTGATCCCCGATTTTAACCAAAGGGGTGAATCCCCAATGAGCGTTTTCATCAAGAGGTTTAAAGTATTCTCCGGGCTTGAGGAAAAAACCGCATTTCTGGGCCATAACAGGAAGCGGGTTCTGCAGGCCGTCAAAGATCTGCCCCAGGAGCCCCGGCCCAAGTTCGGCGCAAAGGAGCTCGCCGGTAAATTCTATTTCATCTGCGATTTTGAGGCCGCGGGTGGTTTCAAAAACCTGCAGCTCGGCGCACCCTCCGCGCACGCGGATAACCTCCGCCTTAAGGCGCAGGCCGCCCCGGACAATAAAACCCACCTCATTCTGGATCACGTAAGTATCAAAACTCGCCGTGACCATATTGCCGATTATTTTAACGATCTTACCCGTGCGCTTCTGCATTTTCTAAAAGCCCTTCTTTGTCCGCTGTGTTGATCTTGTCCCAACGTTCCAAAATCTTCAATTTATAGGCGTATATGATCAGGGCGTCCAGGTCAAAGTAATGACCGAAATTTAATTCATCAAGCTTTGCCCAGCGCGCCGCATCCAATATGCCCTCAGCCTCAAGGATATGCGGATGGCGGTGCGCGGAGGCGGCAACAAAGGCGATGTCCGCGGCATGCACCGTAACAGGCCGCAGGAATTTCACCGCTTCTATTTTTTTGCTGTGGCCGCGAATTCTTGCCAGCTCATTGCGTAAGGCAGTATCAAAATCAAGCCACGCCTTTACGGTGCTGTTGGCAACCTTCGGGCCGTATTCGTCAATATGCGCCGGAAGATTTTCTAAAAAAACGCGGTCCTTCTCGCCGATCAAGGTTCCCGCGCTCTCCAGAAATCTCTCAAAAGTAAAAGGCGGGCGCATGCCGTAATGCAACATCGGCAAGCTGGAGATAAAGTAAACGTAGAATTGCGCCATAGTTCTTACCTCAGCTATGTAGGGGCGGGTTTCAAACCCGCCCCTACAAACAAGGGGCTAAACGACGACCCCGCTCGAACAATATATTATTTTGACTCCGGATTTAGTATTTCAGCAAGTTTCGGCTTAAGATAAGTCCCGATATATTCAGCCAGGGCGCTGTCGCTAAAATCAAACTGCGACTTTCCGGCGTCAAAGCTGATGTAAAAACCTCCCAGGACATAAGGGGACGGCTTTAAAGTTATGCCCTTCTTTATTTCTTCTTTAAGCGCGGAGAGAAAATGATGCTCCAGCGCCTGGTAATCTTCTTTTTTTAAAGTAATTTCCACTTCATCTTTATGGTCGGCGCAGACGTGCTTGGCCAGCTTCACGATTAAAGTTGCCAGCTCCTGCGGAGTAAGGGCATCCCGGATCCGTTCAACAACGATTTTATTAAGCATGGCATTTATTGAGGCGCGCAAAGAAAGCAAAAGGTCGCGGCCGGCCTGGGCCAGAAGCGCCTGCTGCTTTTCTTCCATCAAGCGGATACTTTCCCTGGCTTCAGCGATCAATTTTTCCGTTTCTTTTTTTGCCTTTTCCAGGATGAGCGCTGCTTCTTCTTTTGCCGCCTGCTCGATGCCGCGGGCATTCTCTTCGGCCGCCTGTAAGCCTTCCCGGTTTATTTTTTCGATCAGCTCTTTGATATCCTGTGTCATCTTACTCTCCTGTATCAATATCTTCTGTAGGGGCGGGTTTCAAACCCGCCCCTACAAAGACGAATAAAATTCTGCGCCGCTTTCAGGGGATCGGACGCGTCCAATATCGGCCGGCCAACAACGAGATAATCACTTCCGGCTTCCAGGGCCTGGCTTATAGTAGCGGCCCTCTTCTGGTCGTCGCACGCCGCCGCATCCGGCCTTATGCCGGGGGTCACGATAATAAATTTGCCTTTGATCTTGCGCCGTAACAGCGCCGCTTCATTGACAGAACAGACCACGCCGTCTAAGCCGCAGCGCTTAGCCATCTGCGCTAAATACAGGACCTCCTGAGAAAGCGAGCGCTGGATCTTCAGGTCTTTTAAAAAATGCGCGCAGATGCTGGTCAAGATGGTCACACCCAAAGCTTTTGTCCCGGTACCTTTGGTGACCTTTGCCACCTCTTTAAGTGCCTCCGGCCCGGAGAGCGTATGCACGGTAAACATCGCCGCTTTATGTTTAACCGCTTCGATAGCAGCGCTAGCCATGGTATTAGGAATATCATTAAACTTCAGGTCCAGAAAAACCTCGGCGCCGGCCCTGCGGATATCCGCGACGATCTTCGGCCCGCAGGCAGTATAAAGCTGCAGGCCAACCTTAAAAATCCTTACCTTAGGATAGAGCAGTTTGACCAGGCGCATTGCCTGCGCATGAGTAGGCACGTCCAGGGCGAGAATAAGCTCCGTCGTTCGTCGTGCGTTTACCCCGAGCGACCTGTGGTGAGCGGAGTCGAACCAAGTCGAGGGGTCGTTCGTCGTTCGTTTCATATTTTAAGGCTACCGATAAGCCTGCGGATGTCGCTAATCTTATTTTTGATCAAATATTCTTTGATACCGGCAATGATTTCTATGGCCGCTTTAGGGTTGACAAAATTAGCCGTGCCCACGCTGATAGCACTTGCTCCGGCCAGGATAAACTCCAGAGCAGAAGCTGTATCCATTATACCACCCATGCCGATAATGGGAATTTTAACTTGTTTATAGACTTCCCAGACCATCCGGACCGCAATCGGCCGCACTGCCGGGCCGCTTAATCCGCCGGTGGCTACCGCGATCTTCGGCTTTCTGGTTTTCACATCAATACTCATCCCCACCAGGGTATTGATCAAAGAAAGCGCGTCACTGCCGCCGCGCTCAGCAGCAAGGGCGATCTCGCTAATGTCCGTAACATTCGGAGAAAGCTTGGTGATCAAGGTTTTCCGCGTGACCTTGCGCACTGCCTTTACTGTTTCATAAGTCGCTTGGGCGTCCTGCGCGATCAGCTTTGCCCGCGCTTTATTGCCATGGATAATGTTAGGACAGGATATATTCAATTCCACTGCCGCCACTTCTTTTAGGCGATCAAGCCCGGCAGCCAATTCCACAAATTCCTCCCTGCCGCCTTCCGAGGCAATACTGACAATGACCGGCACGCCGGTTTTATTTAATACCGGAAGTTTTTCCGTAATAAATTTTTCTAAGCCGGGATTTTCCAGGCCGATGGAATTAAGCATGCCGGCGGGCGTTTCACAGGTGCGGGGCGCAGGATTTCCTTGGCGGGGATTTAGAGTAATCGTCTTGGTGACTATAGCGCCCAACTTTTTTAAATCCAGAAGGCCCTTGAATTCCTCGCCGTAGCCAAAAGTCCCGGAGGCCACCATCACCGGATTTTTTAATTCTAATCTTCCTATTTTTATGTTCAGTCTTGGACTCATCTATCCTCTATTTGCCGAAGATCATATATAATGATACCAGAAAAAGCAGCCCGCCAAACATCTTTTTCATGACCGGCTCCGAAATCTGTTGTGCCAGGCTGGCTCCGAAATAACCGCCGACAAAAAAACCCAGGCAGATCATCAAGGCTACCTTGATATTTACATTGCCTGCCTGCCAGTAGCGCAAAGCCGCCAATAAGCCGATAGGCGGGACCATCGCAGCCAAAAGCGTACCCTGCGCCATGTGCTGGCTAAAGCCAGCCACATATATCAACGCCGGGATACTGATCGATGCGCCCCCGATGCCGAACATTCCGCCGAGGACCCCTGCCGCTAAACCAATGCCGATAAAGATTAATGGGTTCATCGTCCCTCCTAGCCCACAAGGGCACACCGGCCAATCCGATATGGCCGGGTGCTACCAAAATATAATTTCATCTGCCGCAAAAACCGGCCCTTCTTTACAGACCCGCTTAAACCCTTGTAATGTACCCACTACGCAGCCCATGCAGGCTCCGATGGCGCAACTCATATGTTCTTCTAAGGAAATCTGCGCGGGAATATTGTATTTTAAAGAAATATGGCTGATCGCGCGAAGCATCGGGCGCGGGCCGCAGGCGTAAATCGTCGTTCGCCTGCCCCGAGTAACGTCGAGGGGTCGTTCGCCTGCCCCGAGCGACCCGTGGTGAGCAAAGTCGAACCAAGTCGAGGGGTCGTTCGTCGTTAGTAAAATCTTTAATAAATCCGTAACCTTACCCTTGAAACCCATTGAGCCGTTGTCAGTAGAGATTTTGACTTCGCAACCCAATTTCTTAAATTCTTTTACGCATAAAACTTCTTTTTTATTTTTCGCGCCCAATAAAACTAAGATATTTTTACGGACGACGGACGACGGACGACAAACCAACTGCTCCGCCAAGAATAAAAGCGGCGCAACACCCATTCCCCCGGCGACTAAAATCAGTCGGCCGTCATTCGCCTGCCCCGAGCAACGTCGAGGGGTCGATCGCCTGCCCCGAGCAACGTCGAGGGGTCGTTCGTAATCAAAACCATTCCCCAGCGGGCCGATAACATCCAGATGCTTCCCGGGTTTTTTCTGCGACAGGAGCCGCGTGCCCTCGCCCACAACGGCATAAAGGATCTCTAACTCCCTTTTGTTGGCGCGATGGATACTAAACGGCCTTCTTAATAACGGCTGATAATCTCCGTCAATTTTTACGCTGATAAATTGCCCGGGCAAAGCGCCAGCTGCGATCTCCGGGGAAGCCAGGACGATTTTGTAATAATCGCCCTGGATGCGGCGGCTGCTGACAATCTTTGCTTTACACTGCAGTATCTTCATATATTCAATCAAATATGTAGGGACAGCATATTATGCTGTCCCTACAGTTTCTTTTTTAGACAGGGACATTGTCAAGACGGCAAAAAATATAACCATCCCGAGCATGCCGATAAGCTGCGGGATAAAAATGACCCACTCCCCGGACTTAAATCCCGCCCAGAGCCTTAAGGCAAACACTACCGAAATGATCGGGATCATGCTGTTCGCCTCTTTTTTGACCCATTTTAATTTCAGGGGTAGGTAAAAGCTTATGTCCTTTTTAAGCAGGTCTTGCGGCCGCGGGAAAAGCCGCGGAGTCTTAATGCAATACTTGGCATACTCCTGTCCAAACGCCGAGAGCAATAATTTTTCTTCCTTAAAAACCAGGGTAAGGTAGCGTGCGACCAGCACGATCAGAAAGATCAACAACAGCCACCATTTAAAACAACTCAATATAACTCCGGCGCCGATCAAAAGAATACCCAGGTACATCGGGTTTCTGACTAAGGCGTAAGGCCCGCCCCGCACTAAAAAGATACCGCCCGCGGACTGTTCCGATTTATACCCGCGGCCGGAGATCCTCAAGAGCATCCCGCAAAACAAAAGTGCCAAGCCCAATAAGCTTAACAAGCTATCCAGCCGGCCCGGAGCAAAACGCAGGAACTTATCCGGGAACAACGCGATCAGCACAACGCTAAAAAAAATTATGAAACCGTTAGTCTTGATGCGTTTCTTCATATTCTACCTCTGGCACTTCGGGCAAAAATAGGTGCCCCTGCCCCCGAGCGCGATCCTCTGAATGGGCGTTTTACAGACTAAACACGGCTTACCCACTCTGTCATAAACCTTATGGTATTTCGCATATCCTCCGGGTTCCCCGGACAATTGCACATACTGGTCCACCGACGAACCTTTATGCTCGATGGCCTTATTCAGAATATCCTTTATCTCCTTAAGAAGAACCGCGCTCTCTTTGGCGGTCAGGCTATCCGCCGGCCGGCGCGGATCGATGCCCGCGCCAAAAAGCGCTTCTGCCGCATAAAGATTGCCGACGCCGGAGATAAAAGCCTGATCCATTAACAACGGTTTGATCTTAGTCTTTTTCTTACCCAGCATCTCTCTGAATTGCTCTGGGCCGATCTCAAACGGCTCCGGCCCGAGATTCCGGATAAATTCCAGGTCCTGCCAGCGCTCCATCAGGCGCAACTCCGCAAATAACCTCTGGTCGTTAAAATCCAGGATCTTGCCGTCGGAAAAATAAAAACTCACCCTGCTTGCCTTGCCGGCTGCTCCGGGATAGACCAGCTGGCCGGTCATCTTTAAATGGACCACCAATGATTTTGAATTTGTCAGCTCCAGGATCAAAACTTTTGCCTTGCGTAAGATATTTTTTATGACGGCGCCGGTTAACCCTTTTTTGAATTCAGCCGCGGACGGAAAACGGATCACCCTGGAGTCAAATACGCGCACCTCCACGATCTTTTTCCCCAGGACCGCAGCCTCAAGTTCACGCTTTACAGTCTCTACTTCAGGCAATTCGGGCATATATCTCCTTTGCCATTTTTGTAGGGGCGGGTTTAAAACCCGCCCCTACGGGCCTAGACATAATACTTCTGCAGCGGCTTGACATCCAATTTATGTTTAATCAGGGCCTCGATACCCTTGATACAAGCCTGCGCCCCGGGCAGCGTGGTTACCGTCGGGACACCTGAACTGACCGCGGCAGAGCGTATCCTCACCTCATCCCGGCGCGGAATTTTTCCCGAAGCGGTATTGATGATCAACTGCACCTTATTTTCCCGGATCAGATCCAGGAGATTGGGCTTACTCTGGTTTACGCGCTGGATGGTGCGGGCATATACCTTGTTCTTTTCCAGGAACGCGGCCGTGCCCACCGTGGAAATGATCTTGAACCCCAGCTCTTCCAATTTCGCGGCGACCTCGGCAAGAGCGGGCTTTTTATCGCTGTCTTTGACGCTTAGGAAAACAGTCCCGGCAAGCGGCAAGTTTTGATAGGCGCCAAGCTGGCTCTTGGCAAAGGCCTTGTTAAAATCCATATCTATGCCCATGACCTCGCCGGTTGATCTCATTTCCGGGCCCAAGGTTATATCTATACCGGGAAATTTTACAAAAGGCAGCACAGATTCTTTTACCGCTATGTGTTTGGGAATAACCTCTTCAGTGAATCCCAGGTCTTTGAGTTTAGCCCCGGCCATGACTTTGGCCGCCAACTTTGCCAGCGGCACACCGATGGCCTTGGAAACAAACGGCACGGTGCGGCTGGCGCGGGGATTGACTTCCAGGATATAGACCGTATCACCTCTCACCGCGTATTGCACATTCATTAAACCCACAACATGCAGTTCCCTGGCCAGTTCGTGAGTGTATTTGCGGATCTTCTCTAATATTTCCTGCGGCAGGGTGTGCGGCGGCAAGGCCATGGCCGCGTCACCCGAATGCACACCTGCCTCTTCAATATGTTCTAAAATTCCGCCGATAACAAAGGTCTCTCCGTCGGCGACCATATCCACGTCCACTTCTATGGCATCTTCAATAAACTTATCCACCAGCACCGGCCGGGCATCAGAAACCCAGACAGCATGCTGCATATAATATTCCAGCGCCTTATCGTCATAAACGATCTCCATAGCCCTGCCCCCTAAAACGTAGGACGGCCGCACTAATACCGGGTAGCCGATTTTATGCGCCACTGCCAGCGCTTCTTTAACAGTCACTGCTGTGCCGCCGGCAGGCTGGGTTAATCCTAATTTATCCACCAGTTGATTGAAGCGCTTCCTGTCTTCGGCGCGGTCAATGGCATCAGGAGAAGTCCCGATGATCTTGGCCCCGGCCTTCTCAAGAGGTAGAGCCAGGTTCAACGGCGTCTGCCCGCCTAATTGCACGATCACCCCCTCGGGTTTTTCCTTGTCGATAATGTTGAGAACATCCTCTTTAGTCAGCGGCTCAAAGTATAACTTATCCGAAGTATCATAGTCGGTGGAAACTGTTTCCGGGTTGGAATTGACCATGATCGTCTCAAACCCCATTTCTTTAAGGGCGTAAGCGGCATGGCAGCAGCAATAATCAAATTCAATCCCCTGGCCAATGCGGTTGGGCCCGCCGCCTAAGATGACGATTTTAGGTTTTGCATCATTGCGCGTTTCATTCTCCGTTTCGATCTTGCCATTTCGCTTAAAAGGCGTTTCATAAGTAGAATAGTAATACGGCGTCGGCGCCTGGAATTCAGCGGCACAGGTATCCACCAGTTTATAGACCGGCTCAATGCCCTGCTTAATGCGCGTAGCCCTGACCTTGTCTTCGTCACTGCCTAAGATCCTGGCCAGCTGCCGGTCGCTAAAACCCATCTGTTTTGCTTCCAGGAGATTATCCGGTGTTATTTTTTCTTCAAATTCGACGATCTCTTTAAGGTTTTGCAAAAACCAGCGGTCGATCTTGGTTAGCTCATATAATTTTTCTATGGAATATTCTTCTTTAAGCGCCTGGCATAAATAAAAGAGGCGTTTCTCGTTTGGCCGCCTGAGCTCTCCTTCTAATTCCTGTTTGTCCTTATATTCTATGCCCTCAAGGCCCCAGCGCTTTATCTCCAGGCCGCGGATGCCCTTTTGCAGCGCTTCTTTAAAGGTCCTGCCGATAGCCATCACCTCTCCGACGGATTTCATCTGAATGGTAAGAGTGGAATCCGCGGCAGGAAATTTCTCAAAGGCAAAACGCGGGATCTTCACCACGCAATAATCGATCACCGGTTCAAAAGAAGCAGGCGTGCCCTTGGTAATATCATTCGGTATTTCGTCCAAAGTGTAGCCGACCGCCAGTTTTGCCGCGATCTTGGCAATAGGAAAGCCCGTGGCTTTAGAAGCCAACGCCGATGAACGCGAAACCCGCGGGTTCATTTCAATGACCACCATCCGGCCGTTATCCGGATTGACTGCAAACTGGATATTTGAACCACCGGTATCTACTCCGATCTCCCTGATGCAGGCGATGGCCGCGTCACGCATCAACTGATATTCTCTATCAGTAAGCGTCTGGGCCGGAGCAACGGTAATGGAATCTCCGGTGTGTACACCCATGGGGTCAAAATTTTCAATTGAGCAGATAATCACCACGTTGTCTTTTTTGTCGCGCATCACTTCCAGTTCAAATTCCTTCCAGCCGATGATCGATTCCTCGACCAGGATCTCGGAGATCATGCTCGACTCAAGGCCGCGCTGGGCATAAATATCAAAATCTTCAGCGTTATAGGCAGTGCCGCCTCCGCTGCCGCCCAAAGTAAACGACGGCCGGATGATCACCGGGTATCCGATACGCTTGGCTATAATTCTGGCCTCGCGCATATTATAGGCCAGGCCGCTTTTGGGCAGGTCCAGGCCGATCTTTTGCATTGCCGCTTTGAAGAGCTTGCGGTCCTCGGCTTTTTTGATGGCCTTACGGTCCGCGCCGATCATCTGCACCCCGTATTTTTTGAGGATGCCCTTATCGGCAAGCTGGATGCTCAAGTTTAACCCGGTCTGGCCGCCCAGCGTCGGCAAAAGCGCGTCCGGCCGCTCTTTGCGGATAATTTTTTCCAACATTTCCACGGTGAGCGGCTCGATGTAGGTGCGGTCAGCGGTTTGGGGATCGGTCATGATCGTCGCCGGATTGGAATTAGCCAAGATCACTTTAAAGCCTTCTTCTCTTAAGGCCTTGCAGGCCTGTGTGCCGGAATAATCAAACTCACAGGCCTGGCCGATAATGATCGGGCCGGAACCGATAATCAGGATTTTTTTGATATCAGTGCGCTTAGGCATGTTTCTCCATCAACTGCGTGAATTTGTTAAATAAATACCCGGCATCGTGCGGTCCGGGCCCTGCTTCCGGATGATACTGCACGCTGAATAATTTCAAGCGCTTGTTTTCCAGGCCCTCGGCGGTATTATCGTATAAATTCAGGTGCGTCATTACGGTGTTTTTATTTGGGATGCTTTTAATATCCACACAAAAACCGTGGTTCTGACTGGTGATGGCGACTTTGCCGGTTTTCAGGTCTTTTACCGGATGGTTTGCGCCGTGGTGGCCGAATTTTAATTTATAAGTTTTACCACCCAGGGCCAGGCCGAGCATCTGATGGCCGAGGCAGATCCCGAAGATCGGGACCTTGCCGATCAATTGACGGGCAGTTTCCACTACATAGGTAACAGCCGCCGGATCTCCCGGGCCGTTAGAAAGCAGCACACCGTCGGGTTTTGATTTCAGTATTTCTTCTGCGCCGGTATAGGCGGGAACAATTTTGACTTTACAACCTGCCGCAGCTAAATGCCGCAGTATATTAAATTTTATCCCGCAATCCAGGGCCACCACTTTAAAACGCGCCTTCTTAGGATTCTCAATCCATTCATAAGGCGCCCGACAGCTGACTTCTTTTACCAGATCCGCGCCTGCCAACCGGGGCGCTGCCTTTAATTTTTCCAGCAATTTTTTTTCGTCTTGCTCGCCTGTTGAAAGCACTGCCTGCATTGCTCCCTGCAAACGGATATGCCGGGTTAAGGCGCGCGTGTCTATGCCCTGGATGCCGACAATATTGTTGATCTTTAAATACTCACCCAGGTCCATGGTCGAACGCCAGTTAGAACGAACAGCGCTGAGCTCTTTGACCACAAGTCCTTCAAGCCACGGCCGAGCCGATTCCACATCTTCATCGTTGACCCCATAGTTACCGATCAACGGATAAGTCATAGCCACGATCTGGCCTTTATAAGAAGGATCGGTAATGATCTCCTGATAACCGGTAATTGAGGTATTAAAAACCACCTCGCCAAAGGCCTCGCCTTGGCGGCCAAAGCCTTTACCCTGGAAAACTGTACCGTCTTCTAATAAAAGTATTGCTTTCATGCTAATAACGCCATTACTGCTCCACCTAAACCGCCTGAATAATGAATATACGCCACTTTATCTGGATTTTTACCTAATTTTATGGATTTATACTCCACTTTGTAATAAATGCCCCTGACAGGAGTCCCTGCCTGCCGGCAGGCAGGCAGGGAACCTGTACCACAATAAAATTGCGCCTGGCGGGAATCGAACCTGCACAACTGGCTTCGGAGGCCAATGCTCTATCCGTTGAGCTACAGGCGCGTAATTTAAAATAGGCTTAATTGCTGCTCTTGCGCGGCGGGTTTATCTTCGTCGCCGAAAATTGAGATTATTCCGTATTCGCCGTCATAGCCGGCCTTAATATTGACCTTGCCTTCGCGCACTCGCAAGACTCCTTCAGCCACACGCGGAGGCAGGCCTTTAAGCAATTCTTCTTTTGAAGCCTTCAGCAGTATGTTGAATTCTGTTCCAAATTTAGAGACCAAACTTCGGTATTCTCTTTCTACTGCCACTGACCCCTTGCCCACACCTTTAGTCTCGGCAATGATCTCATCAAAAGAGATCAGGTTCTTAAAAGGTATAGCATTATCGGGCTTCGCCCCTTCGGGCCGGTCAGCCAGCTGGTCCACGCGGTTCATTACCCCCACAGTCACCGGCTTCCCGCATTTTGGGCAACGTCCGTTATGCTCCTTGGTCTCTTTGGGAGAAAGCCTCACTCCGCACAAACGGTGCCCGTCGTAATGGTACTTCCCTTCTTCGGGGAAAAATTCAATGGTGTATAAAAATCTTTTCTTGTCCTTTGTCTTTAATACTTCCCTGATCGTTTTATAATCCAACTCGCAGTTAAAAACATTAGCTTCGCGTCCGATCTTTGAGGGGCTATGACTATCGGAATTACTGACTAAGGTGAACCTGTCCAGCGCGGAAAGTCTCCAGTTCATTGCAGGATCCGAGGACAGGCCCGTCTCCAGTGCAAATAGTTTTTCTGTCTGTTTCCCAAAACAATCTTCTATCCGGTCAAAGCCAGACATTGATCCGAATAAAGAAAACCACGGTGTCCAGATATGACCACAAATAATTATACAGTTTTCATCAATATCAAAAACAATGCGCGCCAAATCCTCGGCATCCATTCCCAGTATCGGCCGGCCGTCACTGGCCAAATTTCCATACCTAGACAAAGTTTCATTAATCTTATCTACCGTTTTAAAGGACGGGGCAATAACCATATTGTGAATTCGATAACACCGCCCACCCTTGGAATAAATACTACTGATCTCGCTGGTAAGAATATAGTAAATATCTTTATGCTTAAACAAACCATTGCCCAGGTCTTCAAGGGTGCGTTTTAATTCTTCCAGCCAGAGGTGATGGGTAAAATCTCCCGTGCCCATAAGCGTAATGCCTTTAAGCTTTGCCCACTCTGCGATATGCGCAACATCCATATCGCGGCTCGTGGCGCGCGAGTATTTGGAATGGATATGAAAATCGGCGATAAATTCCATTATCCGGTCTCCGTCTTATACGCGATTTTCCCGTTACAAATGGTATATTCCACTACCCCTTTAAATTTTCTTCCGGTAAAAGCGGAATTCTTGGATCCGGAAATAAAATCCTCTTTACGCACTACCCATTCTTTATCCGGATCCACAATAACTATATCCGCGTCTCTTCCGACGATAAGGGCCCCTTTATTTATTCCCAGTATCCGGGAAGGATTTAACGACATCTTTGCGGCTAATTGCCGCCAATCCAGTATCCCCGTATGCACCAACTCCGTCGCGGCCGCTGCCAATTCCGTTTCCAGGCCGGTTGTGCCGAATTCCGCCCGTTCGAATTCAATGTCTTTTTCGTTTTCCGTATGCCCAGCGTGGTCCGAAGCGATCGCATCAATGGTGCCGTCACCCAGGCCCTGCTTAATGGCCAAAACATCATCCTTGCTTCTTAACGGCGGGTTTATTTTCATATTAGTATCGTAACCGAGCACTGCCTCTTCGGTCAAGCAAAAATAATGCGGGGCGGTCTCACAAGTCAAGTCAGCGCCTTTCTTTTTGGCAAGTGCGATGATCTCCACTGATTCCCGGCAGCTGACATGGGCGATATGCAAGGCGGCTTTTGCGCGGACAGACAAGGCGATATCGCGCTCGATCCTTTTATACTCCGATTCCCGGGAGATTCCCCGCAAGCCCAGCCGCGTGGAGGTAAAACCCAGGTTCACTACTCCGCCTGCGGACAGGATTTTATCTTCGCAGTGGCAAATAATAAGCGCTTTATACTCTCTGGCTTTTTTAAAAGCCTTTAACAACAACTCCGCGTCATCAACGGATGAGCCGTCATCGCTAAAAGCTAAAACACCTGCTTTCCTCATCCGGGCCAGGTCAACTAATTCTTTACCCTGGCGGCCCAGGCTTATAGCGCCGCAGATAAAAACATTTGCCTGGGCATCCTTTTTTATTATACCCTGCAATAAACTGACATTTTTCAGGCTGTCTATCGCAGGTAGGGTATTGGGCATAGCCAAGACGCTGGTCACTCCGCCTTTTAAGGCCGCGGCAGTGCCGGAAGCGATAGTTTCTTTGTCTTCCCTGCCCGGCTGGCGCAGATGCACATGCATATCCACCAGGCCCGGCAGCACAATTTTTCCCGCGGCGTCAAGGACCTGCCGGCATCCATTCTTAATATCCCTGGCAACGCTTATAATCTTGCCGCCGTCTATAAGGATATCCGAGATCTCGTCTTTGTTTGCGGCCGGGTCAATTACGCGCCCGTTTTTAATCAGTATGCGGCTGTTTTTCATCTCTTGCCTGCGCCACCAGAAACAGCACCGCCATTCGGACGGCAATGCCGTTGGTCACTTGTTCTAATATAACGGAATTAGCTCCGTCAGCTACCTCGCTGGATATTTCTATACCGCGGTTGATCGGGCCGGGGTGCATCACGATAATATCTTTTTTGGCCCGGAGCAACCGCTCTTTGGTGATACCGAAGTTCTTAAAATATTCCAATTTCTCCGGGAAAGCCGCTTCTTCGTCGCGCTCAAACTGCATGCGCAAAACATTCACCGCATCCGCCCCTTTTAAAGCCTCGTCTATATCGGATGAAATAGACGCGCCCATTTCTTCTATTGCCGGCGGGATGAGCATACCCGGCGCGCAAACGCAGACCTTAGCGCCCAATTTGCTCAGGCCCCAGATATTGGAACGCGCCACGCGTGAATGCGCGATATCACCGACAATAACGACTTTTAATCCTTCTACGCGGCCTAATTTTTCTTTCAGCGTAAATATATCCAACAGTGCCTGAGTGGGGTGCTCGTGCCAACCGTCACCGGCATTGACTACGTTCAGGCCGACATGGCGGGCCAATAATGCCGGCGCCCCCGATGCGCCGTGGCGCACCACGATGATGTCTGCCTTCAGGGCCTCGATGTTTTTACCGGTATCGACCAAGGTCTCGCCCTTGCGCACACTGGATTCCTGAGCGGCGATATTGATCACATCCGCCGATAATCTCTTAGCTGCCACTTCAAAGGAAACGCGGGTGCGCGTGGAGGGCTCATAAAATAAATTCACCACTGTCTTGCCGCGCAAAGCAGGGACTTTTTTTATTTCGCGGCTGGACACTTCTTTAAAAGACTCCGCCGTTGCCAAGATCAACTCGATCTCGACTTTGCTTAATTCTTCCAGGCCTAATAAATCCTTCCTTGTCCAATTCATACACATATCCACTGTAGGGGCGGGTTTAAAACCCGCCCCTACATTAAACTCTACGGATGTTTTTCTATAATTACGACTTCGTCCTTGTCGTCTGCTTCCTCAAGACGCACTTCCACGGTCTCGTTCTGCGCAGTCGGGATATTTTTCCCGGCGTAATCCGCGCGTATCGGTAATTCGCGATGCCCCCGATCCACTAAAACCGCCAGCTGTATTGATTTGGGACGGCCGAAATCGATCATCGCGTCTAATGCGGCTCGGATCGTCCTACCTGTATAGAGCACATCATCGACTAAGACCACAACTTTCCCTTCTATATCAAAATCTATCTCGGTCTTATGCACTACCGGTTGCGCGGAGATCATAGTCAAGTCGTCACGATAGAGGGTTATATCCAGGATCCCCACCGGAACATCTTTATTTTCTATTCTTTTAATGTCTACGGCCAGACGCTGGGCCAGATATACGCCGCGGTTACGAATACCCACCAGGCATAAGTTATCTACGCCCTTATTTTTCTCCACGATCTCGTGAGCAATGCGCGTCAGGCTGCGGGCTACGGCTTCCTTATCCAGTATTTTGGCTTTTTCCATAAAAAAAATACCCCTGGCGTTATCTGCCAAGGGCCGCGTTAAATATACTGATCATTATTTTCATTTTTTCCACCTTACCGGCTTCTCAAGAGTCGGCTTAAAGGTTGTTTTATATTCTGAATAAAGATACCATCCAAATCGTCTTTTGTCAAGGATAGATGGAAAAATCTTCCCCCGCTATCCTTTGAACAACATGGATTTCACCCACGCAAGAAATCTTTCGGCGTGCTTTGCCAGATTTATAGCCTCATTTTGAGTGATTAACCTTTGATCATATTCGACAACATTTTTCATAGAAATTAAATTGCGTAAATGGCCGATATTTTCTTCAAGCCCCTTGTGTTTTACCAAACTGTTAAGGAGCTTAAGTATGTCGTCGTGTTTCGGGCTTGAGCTTTTTATGCCATGCAAAGAAACCAACAAGGCGTCTGCCGAAGATATGCCGCTATGTATGGCATTCAACCCGGCAGAATTCCATTTCCCTTTTATGATGCTGTCTTGCGCGCTTGAGAAAAATTCTTCGGCTTTTTTAAGGTAATTTATGTACTCCGACTTGGAAACCTGGCTGGTTCTAATCTCTTTTGTCATTTGCGCTGATTAATTCGGATATATCTTTCCCGTAGATGACCTTGCCGGTGCGGATAATTTCGTTAATAAAGGCGCTTTTTTTCTTTAATTTCTTTTGAAATTCAAGTATCGAAAACGGCACGCTTGCCAAGTGATTCCCAAAAAGCGAGGTTATCTTCTTCTCCGCCTCTGATAATTCTTTCGCAATAAGCGATTTATTCTTGCCGCATGGATACACAATGGCGGCATCTATATCGCTATCAGCCGATGCGCTGCCTTTGGCAAAACTTCCGAAAAGAATAATGCTTAAAGGCCGCGGGGGAGAAATTTCTCCCAAGATAATTTTAGCGGCATATTTTAAAAGAGACTCTTCTTTCTCAAACGCGGGCCTTATAATTTCCCTGACTAAGAAATGTTCTTCATTAAGCCAGTAAATCAGGGAACTGCCCACTGAACGCATATTCACTACGCCTTGATTAGTTAGATCTTTCAAGGCAGTGTGGACTTTTACATGGGATAAGCCGACATTCTTGGCGATCTCCCGTCCGTTCAACTGCGCCTGGCTTTTAACCAGGAACCGCAGTATTTTTACCTTGGAATACTGTCCTAAGATATTATCAAGCGGCCTATCCAATAACAATCCTACCTCCTCCATTGGTAATAATAGTTACCAATTGGTAACTATTATTACCAATAATATTTAATTTGTCAATGCATTTTTGCAAAATAAAGGGGCGCCTGATGATGGGCCTTTTTCGGCTGATAAACCTTTAAGGCAGGGGCGCCCCTTTTTGTCTCAATTTTTTGTCGGGACAGCATATTATGCTGTCCCTACATCGCAATACTATGCCCCGGGAATTAATTGCGGCTCTCCCGGTGAAACGCTGATCTTATTCAACGCCGCGGCCAAATTCGCGGCTGAACTTTCCTGCTCCAACGCAACCAGAATTTCCTTTAATGACGCTTCAGTCAAACAGCCACGCTCCTCTTCTTTTCTCAATATATCGGCAATGCAACCCAAAACCTTGTCTATCTCCGTATCCATACATCCGCCGGCATAACAATCCTGTAAATATTCCCTTAGCCTCTCCGGAGACGGCATAATATCCGCTTTCACCAGCCGCTCTATCTCTTGCCATTTCTTAATCAGCTCTACAGGGACGGTTCTCGGCAAAGCGTTTACAGCGCCGCCCCCAGAGAACCGTCCCTGACTAATCATCGGCTGCGTCACAATCGGCATGCCGGTAAAATTTATACCGCCTGTGCCTTTATCTTTCTGCGCCTTCTCCGTGACGAGTTGGGCCTGCGCCAGAGCAATACCTTGTCCCGCTTTAGCAAGATCAAAAACCAATTGACCGCTTTCATTAGTTGTAACAGCGGGATCTCCGGGATTAACATGAGTAGCTACATCTTGAGGGGAGATATCTTGAACGTTTTGGCTACGATCTTGCCACCCTAAGCCGGGGGTTGTGTATTTTATAAGGGGCCCATTGATTAAAATTATCGGCCAGTTATTTTGACGGGCAAGAGCAACTAATTTACTGGCTAATTCTTCCTCAAGGGGTTTACCTTGCGAATCAATCTTAATAAATACCCCTTCGATCTCGACCAATTCTCCGCTTCTACCTCTTCCCGTAATAACCACTTCATTGCATTGATCTTTGGTCTTTTTTAATATCTCGCCCGGGCTAAGCACCCCTTTACTGTCCCGCTCGGCATATAACTTGTCTGCCTGTTCCTGGCCGCCTCCAAAAATCATCGCGGCAAACTGAGAGCCTGTTCTTAATATATTATCGGCGGGTACACCTAAAATATACCCTCCATACCCCCACGTAGAAATATGCGTTTCATCAATCACAGATGTAGAGATTATCGGCTTCTCGGATATTCTCTTTGGTTCTTTCAGCAGATTTATTTCTAGCGAAGGATCATGTCTGCCTGTTGCTCGGACACGCTCTATCAATCCCAGGTGGGCCGGATCGTCTGATAATTTTAAAGCATGGACAATAAAACGGAACCGAGCAGGCTTAGCCGGCAGAGTAGCGGGAGCAGTCATTGTGTTTTCCCAATCGGCGGTTTTGACGGATGCGGTCGATTCGCCAGGCCGGGCCTGCGCCACCGCGCCGGGGCCGCTTGCTTGGCCTTGTGCTTCCCGTGCCTGATGCTCTCGCTCCTGCCTTTGCCGGATAAGCTCTTCCGGCATGCCGCCGCGATTTATCTGATAATGATCACCTACTTTTGCGACCACGTCTACGGGGCCACCAACGCCGAACAAACGCAGAGAGCCACCCTGATCGTCTGTCATGACTAATTGCGCTCGATCATCGACTTCCGCGGCTGTCATCTCCTTGCCTGTCATCCAAAGAAAAACAAGTGTTCTCTTTTCCAGCGCATCCCTTAATTGATCCGCATCATAGATTCTTCCGCCGACAGCGGCTGCCCCGCCGGCCGCAGAAGCGGCAGCCGAAGAAACATCAACCACAGCATATTTAGCAATGAATTCGGAATAGGTAATGACTTTTTGACCTTCGTTTGCCACAAGCTCAGAGTTAATTAATCCTTGCCTGCTCGCCTGGGCAATCGCAACCCGTAAGGCGGTTTGATCTTTAGTGTTGGGCACCAAATACCATAAAAACGCACCATTCGTATTAGGTTCCATCCCGGCATTTATAACGGCATAAAAGGGCCCATGCGGCCCGGATTTATATTCCGAATTACCGCCGCTTAACTCGCCGATGAACCATTCTCCCGCCGCGTTACTACGTAATCTACCTTCCAGAATTATATTTAATAAATTTCTTAATCCACCCTTGGCCTCCTCGACCCCGTGAGCCATAATGTTATGTCTCTCCCCGATAGCGAATATCTCGTCTTGTTCTCTGAATTCTTGCGTTTTTTCATCATCTGTTTTTTTACGCGTTTCCTTCCATTCACTGCCAATCTGGGAAAAATCCAGCCGCTCGGTCAACCACGGATCACGGTATTTTTCGGTAATATCCTTGATCCGCGTTGTAATCATTTCTTGTTTTGCGCCGAGATCAATTCCCTTCATGTGGTGAGCGAAACTATTCACATGCCTAAGCAGCATAAGTTCGAAGAAATCCAACATATGATCCAAATCGTTGACCTGACCGAACAACATGTTGAGCGCGCGGCTCAATGTCACTTTCGCCGGAAATGTTACCCTGCTCTTTCCCGTCTCTTCCCAATACCACAAGTAACCACGTAAACGAAAATGCACTTCTATCGTTTTTATTAATATTAACTGTTCCTGCGTTAATTGTTTGCCTTCAGCAACTGTGGCACGTATTTGGCCTAATCTTTCTACGGCCGCAAGATAATGCGGTATTCTATTGCGGAATCTATATGCCGGCTCTTGGTTATATTTACCTTCGGCATTCAGATAATCTTCATCATCAAACAGCGACGGATCCCAAGAGGCCCCCTCATATCGATCCGCTATATCCTGGAATATATCTGCCTTGATCAAAGTAACGGAGGTTGCCGCCGCGCCGGGGACGCTTGGCGGCTGCTCCTCTTTTTGTGCTATTTGAGTATCTCCATAAACTATTTCAACAATTTGATTACCCGGATGCCATTCGTTATATGAGTACGCATTCCCTGCTTGGGAATCCTCTCCCCATAATTCCAGCGGGCACAAACCAATTTGCGGCGTATTGGAAATTTTAAATGGGCCATCGAATCTAACCCATCGATTTTTCGTTTTGTGAAAAGCGATTGTGGAAACGCCTTCATTATTTATATATATCCTTCTGTGTTCGATACCTCCTTCTAACCCCTGGAACGCTCCTATCCACTTTGCCGCTTCGGGAGCTACATAGTAAGTACGCTCGCTTGTGGGCTTAACACCAACATCCTTTGGATCGTGAAAAGCATGACTTGTTTTATTGCGTTGCGTACTAGTCCCATTTAAGGTATATGCGCTGCCTTGCGAAGTCTTGAAGCCAACGGCTATACCGTTGCCAATCGTCCGGTTCTCTTCTCCCGCCGCGACGGCGACTGGAGTAAATTCCCTTCCGGAAATTGATAAACTAGCTGTCTCAAGGGCAATCACCGCTGGAAATTCAACAAAACCGCGGCCAACGATATCACCGGCATCTGTAAATTCAATATATTTATACCCTCTAAGCAACAAAAATTCAGTGAGATCATGGCGCAAGGCTGTTAAAAATTCTGCACCAGGCAACTTAGTATATCCCCTCTGTAGTCTTTCGGCTAAATCCTGCCTCCCGTTTTCAATCAGAAAATCTTGCAATGTGCCTTGAGTCTTATCTCTAGGCTCTCCTGCTTTTCCAACCCATCGGGTTATCTTTGTAACGGTCAATGTGTTTTTTTCTGTTTTATCGCTGACTTGAACTACGTATTGATACCGCCCCAAAGATTTACCCTGCAACCTCAGATCAGCTGGTTCGCGTTTTAACCAAACACCCGCTAAGACATCTGTTTTAGATGGCCCTAGCGATCCATCGATCTCAACATCGCTCTGATGATAATACACAACACCCCTTGTTCCGTCCTCCGCCGCGGAAGGGCCGCTTGGCGGCTGCGACGCAGGCTGTCCTTGCGCCTGGCGCTGGCGTTCTTGCCTTGCCCGGATAAGCTCTTCCGGCATTCCGCCGCTTTCAGCGCCGATTTCATAATGATCTCCAACTTTGTGAACTGCTCGCCGGGCGCCGTTTAATATGATATATTCAGCGCGTGGAGTTAAATCCAATACGGCGCTATCGTCAATTATCGCCTCCGTAATTACTCCGCCGGCCGCACCCCTTAAATCAAGTTTGCCGTTATCCAAGGCATCCCTGATTTGCCGGGCATTTAAAGATGACTGAACGGTTTCTGATGCACCAAAATTTGTCTCTTTTACACCTCCCTGCCTGAATGCTGTTACTTTCACAAACAAACCTTGACCTTTAGTATTTGTATAGCCCGGTTGGCTATGAGAGAACTTGTATGTGTCCTCCTGCGAATCGGTTAAGGCGACATTGTGCGAATATTCCAAATCTCCTGCAATCCTTATCTCTTGGGGAGTGTGTTTGTCGGGATTCACAATTTTATTCAAAAACGTTTCATCAACAGTCCCGCCCCTCTTAACAAATTCCGCTTTATCTCTCAGTAGCTGCTCGACACCGCTGCTCATGTAATAGATGTGATCCAGATTCGCTTTATAAAAATAAACCCGCTGACCTTGCTGTATCAAAGACTGGATATTTCTTCGGGCTTCTGCAAGCATGCTTAACTGTTGCGCTTTACTGGCACTCTGCCACCGTAAATCTATCTCCGCTAACCTCTGACCATCAAAACTTTTCGCAGGATCCAATATGTCTGGCACCAGCAAGATGCCGATGTCCAGCGTCACCTCTTGGTCCCCGGCCACCGGCCAGTCATTAGCCAAGCTGGCCATTTCGGAGTTTGTCATCATCTGAAACGGCACGTTTTGGATCACCGCACCGATTGGCGCAAAAAGACCGATCGGATTATTGTAAGCCGATTCATTAACAGAGAAATGTACTGAATGCGTTTGCGCCCCTGTGCCAAAAGTTGTTTTCTGATATGGAGCAGAAGGCTTAAGTTTACCTTCTGCCAAAACCTGCGGGAATTTCGGACTTGCCCAGCTAAAACCATGGATCACATAATCCTTGGCCGCGGTCTGCCCGTACAAGGCGAGATATCTTTCCATGCTCATGCGGGAAATATTTTCCCGATTATATCGGGCCATAAAGTGATCCCGTTGAACTGACACAAGAGAAACCTTGCCGGTCCCCTGGCCTTCGCCTTGCGCTGACCTGATATCCCGCTCAGCCAGGATACGGGCAAATGTTTCCGGCAAATCGGCCGAGGCCAAATCGATTCCTTGTTTTTGCATTTCCGAAAAGACATACTGCGCATCGGTGGATTTATTATCAAAATCGGCCTGGGAGAGGAACTTCTTGGTCCGATCAACCGTTTCCATAGATAATGTTTCTAAAGAATAAGAATTGACTAATGGGCTTGTATTATTAAAATCATTTTTTAACCGTTCCAAAAGCCAGGGCTTGGCCTGATCTCCGGTTTCAATTTTTCCCTTGGCAGCAAGATAAATGGTTTGCCGGATATACCCTGCTGGTGCTGTCCGGGCAATAGCCGAAAGGCGTTCGGGAGCAACAATGTGCATTTGGTCCTCTGGAGTCAGCATTTGTTTAGTCCCCATGTCATCAATAATTGCGAGGGCCAACGAAACTTGTTTTGCCTCATCGTTTGTTTTGGCCAACTGGTCATTTTCGGCCTGCAAAGAAACAACTTTTTGTTTTTGTTCCTCAAGGGCAACGGTTTTTTCTGTTAAGGAATACTGCAATTCCTGTTTTTTCGCATTCAATTCCCGCAATTTTTCCTGCGCGCTTGCAATAGGCGCTGCGTATGGAGCATTTGCGCCTTTGTTTTTTCGTCTCTCCCAAAAACCCATATTGGCAAAATCTTGATTTTGGTTGCCCAGCAAAGTGTTCAGTATTTGCTGCTTAGACTTAATATTGTTGTCTGCATAACCCAGCTGTGCCTTCAGCGAAGAAATACCCCTTTCGAAATTGGCAAGGTCTTCTTTTGCTGTTGCTAATATCTGGCTGTGCTTGTAGTAAGAATCGCTGGCGGTCTTCGCCCGGGCATCAGCTAACTGAATAGCAGCGCGTAAATTTCGCTTAACAGTCTCCCGATCACCTCGCTCCGCCGCGCCGGGGCCGCTTGTTTGGCCTTGTCCGACCTGCGCCTGGCGCTCGCGCTCTTGCCTTGCCCGAATAAGCTCCTCCGGCATGCCGCCGCCTTCAATCCAATAATAATTATCTCTTTTGTGAACTGCCATATGGGCGCCGTTTCGAATTATGTATTCGCTATCAGGAGTCAGAACTAAGATGGTGTCATCGGTTATGTCTGCGGGGGCCCCTGTCATCGATCGCAGGTCAAGTGTTTTACCTTGCATCATCTGCCTTATTTCTGGTGCGGCATAGCGCCTTTCGCCGACGGCGGCGGAAGTAACGGCTGGGGCTGAAACAGGGCTAAATAATGTTCTATAGATCGGCCGACGGGGTGCTAAAACCTGCTCCAAGTCGCCTATAAAAGCATCAGCTACAGGCTGAGCCTGCGCGTATTTATCCGGATTATAGAATAAGTCAAAGTATGCCTGCTCACCCATTACGCCGCGATAAGCATGGGCCATGAGCCATCCGGCAGTATAAGGAACGGCCCCTCTGTCCGGATCGGCTTGCCGGTCAAATAACCTGATAGCGGAATCATAATCAAGGCCGTCAACGCCGTTGCGGCTCATCGGCCCATCCTGCGCTGCCATAAAGGCGGCAAAGGATTCTTCGGCGGCGCCTTCCGCAAATATACTGGCGTGATAAATTTGCCGTCCGGTCACAGTCATCAATACCGCGTGATCTAATTCATGAATCAGTTTGCCCAAAAGATCAAATACCCCCTGGGTAGTCTCTATATCTTTGATGACATCCATCAAGATGATCTCCCCTTGAATATTTTTTAAAGGAAGGACAACCGCTGCCGTAGCCGGGCCGGACACCCCCTCTTTTGTAATCTTAGCGGCCACAATGATAGTCTCAAATGTTCTACCTTGAGAATTTATTAAAACAATAGGAATGGGCACCTCTGCATTCCATATTGGCTCAATAGCTTTTGCGATATCCAGAAACTCGGGCCGCTGTTTTAATGCCGGCATACCTCCTTCCCTGAGAATATTAAGAATTCCCAGGGCTTTATCAGTCTTCATCCTGCCCCATAGCGCCTTCTTAATAACGTCTTCGCGCAAAGCCCCTGTGGCTTCTTCAAAACGAACAGAGACCTTAACTCCCAAGGGCCCGTAATAATCCTCGAGGTAGCCCTGCATATTGACACTTCTGCCCTTAGAATCAAAATACACGCTATGCACAGAAGCCAAAAGGGCGTTGATAACCTTCTGCTTATCGGCAAAAGAAAGCTGATCTTGCGGGCCGATACTTGAAGCGTTAAAGCGCAGAAAAACATCTTCGTAAGAGGCACCAAGCTGACGCGCAAGCCAACGGACGTACTTGTGATCGGCAACTGCCTGTATGATATGGTGCCAATCCAATCTATTGCCGGGTTGTGCAAGCAGGTTGGCGAAAGCCGGATACTCGTTTTCGATTTCTGCCTTATAGCCTCTATGCATGCCCAACAGCGCCTGCTCAAAACTGCGCCCAACCAATCCTTCTTTTTCCAACGCGGTAATCAACGCTCCGGGCACAACAAAAGTATCCGCAGACGATAGATCAAGCCTCGCAACCAATCCTGGAATAGACAAAGTCCTAAAGTCCATTCCTATATCCTGATATACTTTCAAAATTCTCCTGCACTGCTCATCCACGCTTATGGTCACGCCTGTTTGCCTAATCTCTGCCGCCATCTGCGCCTTTATTTCCTCCCAACGCGCTTTTAATTCAATGGTGGCCGCGTTAGGCATGGGCGCGGAAGCGGCCTCCGGCATACCCATCCGTTCGGCAAAACCTGCTTCTAGTTTCCGTTTCTGCGCGGCATCTAGTCCGCGATAAATCATTGCGATTTTTCCTGCTAAAATAACATGCGTGGCGCGCTCCATTCCTTCAACTGCGCCAATATCTTCAGGAGAAGGCACTAAGCCTTCGCCGGGGTGATTATGTATAGCTATTATCACCATTGCCTTTAACTGGTTGTCTTTATACATTCTTAACGGCGGACTATGGCCGTTGCCGACACCCACTACCCATCTACCATCTTTAATTTTGAAAAGCGCCATTTCATAGGGCAGATTCGCAATCTCTTCTAATTCAGCCGTTGTCGGATCCGCGTCCAATATTACAATCTCTCCATATAGATTGTCTTTGGGCTTGCTCCCTGTGCGTATCGCTTGTCCATATTCAATAAATCTTGGCGATACCAGTATTTCGCTGATAGAATTGATACGGGTTAACTTACTCAGATCAACGGCATCTCGTGCACTACCTGCGCTTACATCTTCCCCTTCATCCCCCCATTGTTCTTCTGCAATTTTAGCCGCCGCGCTGGGGACGTTTTGCGTCTGCGCCGCAGGCTGTCCTTGTGCCTGGCGTGCCCGCCATGCTTCCAGGTCTTTTTCCGATATACCGCTGCCTTCCACTCCTCTCAAGTCAAGTGAGCCATCCTGCAAGGATTGCCTTAATTGCTGTGCATCATAGGTTATTCGAGCGGCAGTAGCCGCTGTATTAGCCTCAGCCGACAAAGATTTTCCTTTTTTAAACCATGGAGGATTTCCCTTGTACCCGTGCTCTAAAAGGAATTGCCGCCAAGCGGACAAAATTGAATATATTGCCTTTGCCTCTTCGCCGTCTCTCTCGTTTTCGGTAATGCCGCTATTAACTATTTCGGGGAAATCCGTGCCGATCTCGCAAAGCATAAACAAATTAGCAAAAGTTTCCTTGTCGGGGGAATAAGGAGCATAGACCATTTCTATATCTTTTTTAGAATAATCCCTGCTTCCGTAATCATCCGCTTTTGGCAAGATAATCTTTCCTTTTTTAATGGGGAATACTTTTCTGTATGCGGAACTGTTTAATTTCAAGATAGCCCTGGCTATCTTCTCCGCTTGCCTCTCATCCCCCCATCCTAAAATATAGCTTATCAAATGCCCCATCTCGTGTAAGGAGATGTCATCCCCTAAGGATTGCCTTAAATACAGGGACCGTAAAGGGAAACTCAAACTACGCATGGCTTTTGAATAACTCCCATGGACAGGCGCCTCTATTACCTCAAATGCGTAAGGATTAGTTACCCCATTCATTGCCGCGCCCATCCTCTCAAAATCCGCCATATTATCGGCTAAATGAATATTAACTTTTATCAATCTTTTGCCCAATATTTCTTCTTTAAATGCAGGGAAATAATAATACAACTGAAAAGCAAGCCTGGCCTTCATTAGGAAGATTTGTTCTTGCTGCTCTTTTTCCGATACTACCTCTTCTGTCTTGGATTGACCGGTAATATAAGACCGCTTTTTAACTTCCAGATAGAAAGAAAATCCCTTAACTTCTTCTTTAATTACCTCCCTATTTGGACTCGGGAAAAAGGAACCGGGATTAGTTCCTATTTCCACAAGTTTCTCCAAAACCCTTTCAATAGAACTTGCAACGGATCCCGAGCCTTGCGGATTCCTTAATTCCTTTCTAAAAACTTGTTCTGCCAGGTACAAAATCAGCTCCTTTATCTTTCTTTTCTCATTGTCGAAATCCCCTCTATCCAACGCCTCTCTCTGCACACCGAAAACAGCATCTAGCAATTCCTGCGAAGAATACAACCTTCTTGCGCCGTCATAAGCCCCCGTCGCGGTTTCCTGACGGAAGCCGATATCGACTGTTTCCCCTATTTCCCACATTAATTTTCCTAAGGCCAACCGGTCTGGAAGAGGGACATTTTCGGGATCATCAGAAATAGTCCGCCAATAAGACTCACCTTGTTTAAAAATATCTAATAATTCCTGGTCCTGGGGAACTGGCAATCTCTTTTCTTTAATCAATCTTCCCGCGGCCACTATTAATGCTGCGGCCGTTGTCGCGCCGGCCGCACCTAGTAAGAATGCCCGGCGTGTCATTTGTGGCTTTGGATCTTGATCTAACTGCTTATCCGGTTGCTGCTCCCTTTGTGTTCTACTCTCCTGCGCCGCCGCGCCGGGGACGCGTCGCGGATCCGGCTCGGCAATACCACCGGTCACAATAAGATAAAACTCTTTCCCATCTTTATTCACCCTATAAAAATGGAGCCTTTTCCCGTCATAGGTAATGTCCCCGCTTTCGCCGTCTTCTGCCATGGATAAAGCAGTCAATCTGCTATCTTTAATATCCTGTATGCCCAGTGTGCCTTCATCGGGCCGGAGAGTCCAGCTAATATCATGTTGAACAACAAAAAGACTAAGCTCCTGCTTGTCGGTAATAACGCTCTCTGCGGAGAGCCTCTCGGGCATCCTACTACCTGCTGCCAGAGGCTCATGGGCATTTCTTTCAGCGGCCTTCACATAATCACTGAAATTACCGGCTCCAGTCTTAGCCAGCATCGCATTTATGGATGCGAGGTTCTTAAACATGATCCTCATCCGTAAAGGTATGACTACGTTACGCGATTCTAATTCCTGGAGGACCATCATCATTGTCACAAAGGGGCTGCTCGATCCGGATGCCCGCACTTTTAATCCTATTTCCCTTGCTAATCCAAACCTGCGCAGAAAACCCCACCCTGATAAAAGGACCGAACCCCTGTTTTCCGGCAAACCCAGGAAATAGTCTACGATCGCCCTCAGTGTAGCAAATTTATCCGAGGCCTTACCCGTGGCTATCTTACGGACAAAATCCACATCTGCTTTATCCATCCTTAGATAAAGATTGCGGTCAATTAAATAAACCGCCTTAAGATCAGGCGTGATAATAGCGTTACCAAAGTGTACGTCTGAATGCAACAAATAAACTCCCCTGCCGTTTTCCGTAAAGGCTGGTTCTGCCAGGCCGCGGGAAAAATCTTCTATTACGGCGGCTGTTGCGCGCTTTAAAATTTCAGCTGGGGCCAACCCCTCTTTTTTTGCCTGCTGCAATAATTCTAACGTATAAGCGTCGTCCGCTTCCCTGATAAGTTCCTCGATAGGCTTAGGCGATGAAGCCAACTTTAAGAGCTTGTTCAAGGTTATACCCGGAACCAGAGATTCCCGCTTGACATCTTTGTTATTCGGCCGTTTGGCTTGCGATACTCTTACCTTCATACCGTTAGTTGCGACGGCACCTTCATGCGCTTTGCTGTAATGGGCGTCCAACTCCATAAAGCTTGTGTCTCTTATATCCTGGATAACCCATTCTCCGATATCACGCAAGACTCTCCTTGCAACCGTAAATTGCTTAATCTTTGATTTCGAATCTCCTCTTTGGCGCGCCTGTCTTTCCAGAACATCAACAATCTTCAACGCCCGTTCCTGCGTCTGGCGCACCCACATCTCGGCGTTGGGATTTCTTATTTTTAAAACCTCCTGGTGCGTGGTTTCGCAAATGTGTCCGGACGCATCACGATCGCGCACTGTCACTAAGAATACGGTCACAATAGAACCGCCTCCAATCTGGCTGTCCAAAGAAACAAGATCTTCATCTATAAACTTTTTTATTTCCGCTAATTCCTGGTTCTCCGGGTGATCTATGGCAGCGTAATATAAAGCGTCTAGCGTATTAAAGGCAATCAATTTATCCTGCCCCTTGGTAGAATCGTAGATATCCCGGAATTTTTCCTGGTATTCTTCAGGTATGTCCATATATTGCCCTAAAACCTGCAAGAACCTAACGCCGACAGGGCCTAAGCTTTGGCAGGCTTCAACAATTATATTCATTGGGCCGCTTGCCGCGGATACCTGTGGGCCTTTGGAAGATGCTTCTGTGGGCCGAAAGCCAAATGATTGCGTTAGCGAATCATATAGCGAGCTTATACCTGCTTCTGTTTCCCAACCTGCCTTAACATTTGTTGCAGTAATGCTATTATAGCGGTCCAGGAAATCCGCATAAGCGCTGATATCATGCCTCCCCACCGCAGCCAGCACTTTATCTGAAAAAGAATGGTGCTTGTTCAAGTTATTTTTTATCGCTTCTGCTAACTCGGTGTTGTTCGTTCGAATCCCGGATGGGGGCCTTTGCAAAAACTGTGAAAGCAAAGGGTTGGCTAACGCCAAAAACATCACTTCTGCCTCCAGTGATTCCCCTGAGGCAAAAAGAACATCCCTTATCAATCCAGACAATTCTCCATCTTGCGGCAAGTTTTGGGCTAAAGCCGCGGCAAACTCTTTTTTGCCATAATTGGCATCTGCCTCTTTAGATTGATGTAATAATCCATTAGGGCTTAAGAGTAATTTCTCCAAAATCATCAGCTTTACAACCGGGCTTATGTTGTAGAGCGTATCCATGAATTGGGGAAACGAGACAAACCTGGGTTTGTTTACCCCGGCCACCTCCAATCGCCCGTTATTATTAATGATGTAATATCCCAAACCTTCCGTGTGGGCCATAGCCTGATACCAATATGGCACAAGCAGGGCCTGCAAAGCGGCATCATTCTTTCCGGAACCGAGCATGGCAACAAATACCTCTCGGGCGAGATTTTCATTCAGTATTTGATCAAGTACCGTGTCTAGGGCGGTTAACCCGCTTAACTTCAGGTCGCCGCTTGTAACAAGTTCATTTATGTTCTGTTTGAGGAAATTTTTAAATTCCCTGAAATCTTCCCTGTATGTTTTTACCCTGACCTGCACAAAATGTTCATAGATCTGCCTGTCCATCTGGCCCTGACGCGATAGTTCGTTCAAAAACCAATGCAGCTCGCCTCTAGGAAGCTGCTCTACCAAACGCATCGCATAGGCTCGCAAGACACCGGATCTTTCCGCGCCGGGGGGAAGGAATTCCGCTAGCTTAAAATAAAAATTCCTTGCTTCCTCGGGTTCGCTTGCAATATCCAGCGAAGATAATGCCCTTTTTAGCAATTCGCAGTAACCGCGGTTGGCAGGCGCGAGCCAGCGATTATGGGCTTCCGAGAAGCCTTGCGCCTTAATTTTCCCCCAACTTCGTCCGTAAAGATCCCACGATTCCGAAAGCTTCCCGAATATTTTTCCACCCTGTCTCAAATCTTCTGCCGCGGCCAGGTAAACCAATAAACCATCTCTCACGCGGAGAAAAGGCAAAGTATTTAATACTCTATCCCGGCATGCTTTTTGAATTTCGTTTGTTTCATCATCAGGCGCATTGACATTGGAGAAGCCGCCCGAGCCCAGCGATCTCAAAATAGATTCTAAGGCTATCCAGGGCGCGGAATTCACGACTGATACGGCTTCTTGGCCCCCCAGAAATTCTTCTATCATGCGCGCCCTTTCTGTCGAGCTGCGCACCTTGAGCCAGCAGATTATCTCTATGGCATAATACAGCCTGCTTAATCCGGGCTGCACTTTTGCATCGGGCGTTATCGGGTCATCTCTTCCCTCCATTGCGTAACGTATGCCTAATGAATCCGCTAAATCGAGCCCCTTCTTGCCCGGATCCGGAATGGATGAAGGAAACACAAATGAATCCTTATGCCAATTGCTCTTCACTGTTTCATACAGCCAGCTCCATATTTCAGGCGAATTCTCTCCAAGCTCGACAAGCCTGCGTTCACGGTGCCAATTCTCTAAACTATTCAGCAGCGCATCGGGATGTTTTGCCAATAATTGCAGAAAGGCCGCTTCGTTTTTATCACGCAGGGCAGTTATCAAAATATCCAGAGCCTCATTTTTTATCTCAAAGAGCGTTTCAATCGCCTCTTGCGCGCTTATTATATGGTTTGGTATGGCCATTTCGACGAGCCTCATTGAATAAGCGTACGCACTGGGGTCGTTTAGCAACTTGCTTTTCAGCTTGACTTCCACATCATACATGCCTATAAGTTCCTGCTGGCTGACATCGGCCAATTGCCGATAATGCGCGTGCGCAGCTTTTAACTGCGCGACGAGAACTAGAAAATTTGCATGGTCATTAGGATGATTGTTCCAGAAATTATCCACATACCAACCTGTCATTAGAGGCGCGTATTGCATAAAAAATTCTTTTTGCCCGGCCTTTCTGCGATTTGCAAGCTGCCATAGTTCTGAGGCGGCCGGTATTAAATAACCGTCATCTGCCACCTCAAGGCTGTCCGCGAACAGGCCCTGTCTTACTTTCCTATCATAAATAAATGCCCTGGCAGCAATATCGGCCGCGCGGTTCAGGTCGGCATTAAATAATTGGCGGCCTGCCGCCATCGCCCCGCGGTTATCAAGCAGGGGATCGCCATTTACTTCTTGCAAGGCAGACACAGCCGCCCTGCGTAATATTTCCTTGATCCTTTCTGACGCGCGGCCCAAAGTGACTAAATAGAGCTTCAGCCAATCATCCGTTCCCCCGGCTTTTGTTAATAAGGCCAGGGCCATTAATTCCGCCTGGCGCGGTGAATATCCGGCTCTCCTTGCATCAGAAGATACTTGTTTACCAAGATGAGAAATGACAAAGAGAAGTTTATCTATATTGTCAGCGCCTGTTTTTTCAACCAAACTTTTTAATACACCGAGCAGCATATCTACCGGCGCCTCGGCAACCGCGCGGCGGAAATCGGACATACCGTCAGCCAATAGCCTTTCGTTTACATTTGGCAGTATCTCGGCAGGCCTCCAGTCAGAAGGCATGGGAATATTTACTTGGGCCCTGCCGTCAGTGACCCCGCCTTCCAAATCTATTTTTTTGTGCCAAATCAGGTTCGCAAGGACCCTTCTTGAGACGTTTCCGTGCGTCATATCCTGTTGAGAACGAACCCCGGCTATTTTAAGCAACGCATCTGACAAAGCGGAAGTATTAAGCCCGACCCTGGCTAATTTTTCGGGCGTGACAAGGTCAGCCTCATGTTCCTGAAGCCTACTCTTGGATATGTCGTTGATAAAGGCGAACACGCCACCGCGGCCCAAGGACCCGCGATCCCAATATCTTTCATGATGCTGCTGTTCATGATAAAGCACACTTACGGCTTCATCTATAGTATCCAATGCTGCAATAAGGGCTAAATTCACGACAATGCTGTTGCCGAAAGAAAAACCCATGGCTTCGGTTCCGTCTATTGCCACAAATAAACGGGCCTTTGGCTTGCCGGGATCAGCCGTGCGGTCCAAATAGGCCTGCAATGCCTCTACCAATGGATGCTGGCGGGACAAAAATCTGCTGTTTTGCTGACAATAGCTCAAAATTTTCTTTTCAATCTGAAATTGTATATTTTGTTCAAGCGCGCTTTCTAAGGCACGCCCGACCTTATACATATCCTCATCCCGGGCGGCTAATGATTTAACCTGGCTATTGACCCATTCAGATCCCACATCTTGCGCATATACATACTTTTCTTCTTCCCGTGCCTGGTCAAACACAATATTAACCGTCAGGCCGTTCATTATTTTTGCTATCTTTTGACGCATGGCAATATCTGCGCCTGAGTCGCCTAGCCCGACAGGCAGCAGGTCATCTGCCTCCAATTTCATTTTTGACAAGTCTTCGCGAAGCGGGCGCAATTTTAGCCTTCCGCCATCACGCGGCTCTTGACCATTGGCGCCGTTAGCGGATTCCGCGTAAGAAGTAACATCGATCTCCTCAGCGGCCGTACCGGTTATTGATGTTGCCTCATCGGCAGGTGCCTCCATTGTTGCCGTCCTAAATCGTGCTCCATGCCCTTCGAGCTTCTTAATAAATTCCTGCGTAAAGACAGCTGCCTGGACTTTGTTAAAAGCTGCGCCCGGCAGAATACGTTGCAGATTAAGCATAAAATCCCCGATCGGATCCTCAAACGTCCCGATCTTTTCTGCAGCGAAAGGTTTATAATCAAGCAGGCCTTTAGCATCGCCTTGTAAATGTTTATATGCTTCTCCTCCGCGGCAGGCCGCTAATGCGCCGTTTTCTTCCGTCGTCAACGTTATATTTAATTTCTCCTTAGCTAAAGCATTAACCAGCGCTTCTTCGTTTTCAATTACAATACCTACCCTGTCGATTACCTCATGAAAAGCTTCATGCAAATAGAGTAAATTTACTGCCTGGGCTTTTGTTATATCAGGTAATGCCTTTTTAATCGCGTCAAAATCAAAATACATTTGGCCATCCACCGGGTCATACGCGCCGCAAATCACGTCCCCTAACTTAAAATAGCGGACATCTTTATTCTGCGTTGCCGTCTTAATTGCCGTCTGCGCGCTTGGCGCGGCGACAGATTGGGACGGGCTTGCCCCGCTTAGAGCAAGATCGTCCGGCGTTCCTCCCTTGCCATCAACGAACCGGCCGTTCTTTGCTAATTCCGGCGGCAATCTTCTGTTTGCGCCAGCCGTTATCCTGCCTCCTGTCGCATAAGCTGCAGCCACAGAATCACCGGTTATAGCACACCCCCCGGAAAAATAACTCCTGATACTCTGGCCAAAAAGGGTACGCACCGGCTCTTTAAAATTATATTCACCGTCTTTAAAGGACTTCTGGTAGGCAGCAAAGTAGGTGTCTTTTGACCATTGTTCTTTAGAGGTTAATCCGGAAAGGTCTCTTTTGTCAATCAGCGAGGAATATAATCCTCCCAAACCATAGAATTTCTGTTTGAACCACTGGGCCATGATCAGGGAATAATAAACCTGCCTTAGGGGAGCGTAACGCTTGGAGATGTTGATTTCTTTGGTAAGTTTGGGGATGATCAGTTCGCGAATAAGCTGGGAGGAATAGACGTTTAGTTCTTTAAGACGCGGATCATCAAAATTGTAGGGGCGGGTTTCAAACCCGTCCCTACCGTTGTTGTTGAGATAATCTTCCTCCAGCATTACCTTGAGCGTGGCTTTGTAAATATAGGCATTGGTATCTGATTCACGGATAATGATTTCATCGGGCACGATCCAGGGACGGGTAAGAGTAGGAATAGTGATATTTTCAGAGCCGAAGATTTCACCGGCTTTTTGGTATAATTTATCCCAGTATTCTCTGCCTTCGGGGGAATCAGGAGAAGTCCATTTAGCGGTGTCTTTCTTTAGCTGGACGTCGGCTTCCAAGAGTATCTTACCGACGTCAGTTGACGCAAGGAGCGGATCGATCATGTTGTCCGGCGAGTCGGGCCGCAGATTGACCCAGAATGTGTCGTTGGGCAGGGAAACGCCGATGAAGAAATAATTGAGCAGAGTTTTGGTCTCTGTTTCGATGTTAGGGACAGAACGATGTTCTGTCCCTACAGGAGCGCTATCACCGTTTGTTGTAGGGACAGGTTTCAAACCTGTCCCTACAGAATCTTTCGATTGATCTCCTTTATCCAAAAGGAGCTTAAAAGTATTATTCAGATTATCGTAGGAAAGGTAACGCAGGTGCAAGGGGCGGAATTTGTCGGTAGTCCAGGACTGCCGCAGCTGGGTGAGGTAGCCGGAAATATCCAATTGCCCGGCAACCTGGGCGAAACCGGATTGTTCAAAGCAAAGCAGAAAGCAGAGTAGAATGGTTAATATTTTATAGATTTTTCTGACGGTTATTTTAATCATTTTACTTTGGATTCTTCTGTAGGGACAGGTTTCAAACCTGTCCCTACAAGATAATTGCGCATTAAAAGTCGTTTTAGCTTATCAGCCGTTATATATAAAATTTACATTATATATAAAGGTAATTCAAGGGGTTAAGAGGGGTTTCGGGAAAGCGGTTGCATTTTGTGGGGCAGAGGTTGCTTATTCCGTACGATTATGCCGACAGGGCATGAAAATTGGGCAATAAAAGCCAATTAATACAAATTGGACATTTTAAAACGATTTTATATTACGATTACGAACTCGCCGCGAGGGCTTTGGCGCTGGAAAGAAGAGAGGATTTCTTCGGCTGGGCCGCGCTTTATTTCTTCAAATTTCTTGGTAAGTTCCCTGGCAACAACGATTTCGCGGCCTGCAAAAACCTTGTGGATATCTTCCAGGGTGGCAAGGATGCGGTGGTAGGATTCGTAGAAGACAATGGTGCGCTTTTGCTTGCTCAACTCTTTAAGGCAGTTTTGCCGTGCGAGGGTGCGGTTAGGCAGAAAACCGGCAAAGATAAAATCATGCGTGGGCTTGCCGGATAAAACCAGCGCGTCAATAAAAGCGGTTGGCCCGGGGATGGCGGTAACCGGGATATCTTGCTCTATCGCAAGGTTGATCAAGTGGTATCCGGGGTCAAGTATGCCGGGCGTGCCGGCATCAGAAACCAGGGCGATATTTTTACCCTGCTTCAGCAGGCCCAAAAGATATTCGCCCTTAGCGAAACGGTTGTGCTGAAAATAGCTGGTGGTGGAAGTCTTGATGCCGTATTCATCTAAGAGGATCTTTGTGTGGCGGGTGTCTTCGCAGGCGATCAGATCAACGGACTTAAGAGTTTCTATCGCCCGCAGAGTTATATCTTTTAAGTTGCCGATAGGGGTAGCTACGATATAAAGCATTTTTTGATGGTACCCGATACGGATTCACTGTAGGGACAGCATAATATGCTGTCCATCGAGGGACAGCATATTATCCTGTCCCTACAAAATCTGCCATGCATTC
Source organism: Candidatus Omnitrophota bacterium (assembly GCA_030691585.1). GTDB lineage: Bacteria > Omnitrophota > Gorgyraeia > Gygaellales > Profunditerraquicolaceae > JAUYEC01. The sequence goes on along the minus strand of JAUYEC010000145.1, from coordinate 857 downwards.
AATTGTAGGGGCGGGTTTGAAACCCGCCCCTACAGAATTTATTTTATTCTACAGTAACCGACTTCGCCAGATTGCGCGGCTGGTCCACGTCGCATCCGCGCTTGACCGCGATGTGATAGGCCAGCAATTGCAAAGGAAGTGCCACGATCAAAGGAGAAAAAAGTTCTTCGATTTCAGGCACATATATTACTTCCCGGGTCAGTTCTTTGATCTTAGTATCACCTTCTGTGGCGATAGCAATGATCTTGCCGCGGCGGCTGCGGATCTCCTGAATATTAGAGACCATCTTTTCATAAATTTTGGACTGCGGAGCGATGCAGACCACTCCCCGGTACTCATCAATAAGAGCAATGGGGCCGTGTTTCATCTCGCCGGCAGCGTAGCCTTCGGCAGGAATATAGGATATTTCTTTAAGTTTTAAGGCACCCTCCAGCGCGGACGGATAATTAACGTTCCTGCCTAAGAATAGAAACGAACCGAAATGCGAATGCCGGCGCGCAAGCCGGGCAATAACGTCTTGCTTCTTTAAGACCGCGCTCTGCTTCCGGGGGACGCTCACTAACTGTTCCAGATATTTATTGACCTGGGCCGCAGGCAAGATATTCCGGATCTGGACAAGAGACAAAGCGAATAAATAAAACGCGGCCAGCTGCGCTGTATAGGCTTTAGTGGAAGCAACGCCAATTTCCGGCCCGGCGTGAGTATAGATAACGCCATCCGACTCTCTGGCAAGCGTCGAGCCCAGGACGTTGCAAATAGAGAGCACGCTAGCGCCATAAACCTTGGCCTCGCGCACACCCGCCAAAGTATCGGCTGTCTCTCCGGACTGGCTGACGGCGATAACCAGCGTGTCCGGG
>JAUYEC010000141.1 GCA_030691585.1 Candidatus Omnitrophota bacterium | reverse complement strand
GACAGCGACTTTTTTTCACGCATGATTTTCTCGCATAAAAAAAAGTCGCTGTCCCCTTTTGTCTAATTTTCCTTGAATAGGGGCGCACTTGGTAGTATAATTTAAGCCTATGATAGAGTTATTGAAACCCTATTTGCTTACTTTTATCCCGCTGTTTGTGGCGGTGGACGCCATCGGCAATATCCCGTTGTTTATTGGGATGGTTGAGTCGCTGAATAAGAAGCAGAGGCAAAAGGCGATCATGGATTCGGTGGTAACCGCAACACTCATGGCCGTGCTTTTTATGTTTCTCGGCAAAGGGGTCTTGCGGCTTTTAAGTATTACGATTCCGGATTTCCAGATCGCGGGTGGTGCTCTGCTTTTCGTTATCGCGGTAAAACTCCTGCTGCCCGGCGCGCATAGGATGAATCTTTCTGACGGCCACGATAAAGATGTGGGTGTTTTTCCGCTCGGCACACCCCTTATCACGGGGCCGGCGGTCCTGACCACTACTTTAATTTTAATCGACGTTTACGGCGTTATACCGACGCTGATTTCTTTGCTGGTGAATATGTTTATTGTTTGGATAACCCTGGCGCGCGCGGACCTGGTGATGAAAGTGCTGGGTATAAGCGGCACAAGGGCGTTTTCCAAGATCATGTATATCCTTCTTGCCGCCATCGCCGCGATGATGGTGAGAAGAGGTATCGTTAGCGCGTTTTTATCCCCTCAATGATGAAAACTGTTCTTACTTTTATAATGGCCGGTGGAAAAGGCGAACGCCTTTTTCCCCTGACCAAAGACCGCACAAAACAGGCAGTGCCTTTTGGCGGCATATACCGCATTGTTGATTTTACTCTTAGCAACTGCATCAATTCCGGCCTGCGCCGCATCTATCTCTTGACCCAGTATAAGTCCGCGTCTTTGCAGAGGCACATCCGTTTGGGCTGGAATTTCCTGCCTTCAGAGCTGGCCCAGTTTATCGAACTTCTCCCGGCACAGCAGAGAGTAGGCGACTCCTGGTATCTGGGCACGGCCGACGCGATCTATCAAAATCTCTACACCCTTGAAATGGACCACCCCGACGACGTCTTGATCCTTGCCGGCGACCACATTTACAAAATGAATTATTATTCAATGATCGATTTCCACCGTGAGCAGGATGCCGACCTTACCGTAGGTGTCGTGGAGGTGGAAAAGGAGAAATCCGAGCATCTGGGCGTTGTGGATGTGGATGAGTCGGGGATAAAGGTGGTTGGTTTTCAGGAAAAACCGCGTGTCCCCAAGACCACTCCCTTTAACCCGGATAAAATTTATGCCTCCATGGGGATATACGTATTTAAGCATCCGGTCATAGAAGAAGAATTGCATGAGGATGCACGTCGTCATAATTCCACACGCGATTTCGGCAAGGACATTATTCCGCAGATGCTTAAAAAAGGCTTGAAGGTCGTGGCCTATAATTTTATTGACGAGAACAGGAAAGAGGCAAAATACTGGCGCGACATCGGCACCATCGACGCTTATTACGAGGCGAATATGGATTTGATTCAGGTGGATCCGGTATTTAACCTGTATGACAAGGATTGGCCTATCAGGACTTTTCAGGAGCAGTTCCCGCCGGCAAAAACGGTATTTTCCGGCGAGCAGATCACCGGCAGAGTTGGCCTGGTGCTTGATTCCATTGTCTCCGGAGGCTGTATCGTTAGCGGCGGAAAAGTGCAGCGCTCGATACTTTCACCTAACGTCAGGATCAACAGCTATAGCTCGGTGCATGATTCTATCCTGATGGAAGGTGTCAATGTGGGCCGCTACGCCAAAATTAAAAAAGCGATCATTGACAAGGATGTGATCATCCCGCAGGGCACTGTTATCGGCTACGACGCTGATCAGGATAAGAAAAGGTTTTTTGTCAGCGATTCCGGCATTGTGGTAGTGGCAAAGGGGACGGAGATCAAATGATCAGAAAAGCGCGCATCAAAGACGTAAAACATATCCAGGCGTTGATCAATACCTTCGCCAAGAAGGACCTGATGTTGTCGCGGCCGTTAAGCGAGCTTTACGAATTCATCCGTGACTTCTGGGTGATCGTCGAGGGTAAGTCAATTATCGGCTGTTGCGCTTTGCATATTTTCTGGCAGGATTTGGCGGAGGTAAAATGCCTGGCTGTGGCGGCGAATATGCAGGGTAAGGGTTTGGGCAAAGAGCTGGTGACCGCGGCCCTTGCTGAAGCAAAAATGCTCGGTGCCAAAAAGATTTTTGTGCTCACCTACAAGCCGGTATTTTTTAAGAAGTTCGGCTTTAAGAGGATCAGGAATTCCGCCCTTCCGCATATGATCTGGGCCGAGTGTATCAAGTGCTGTAAATTTCCCGGTTGTAATGAAATCGCCCTTCTTAAAGTATTGTAAAAATAGATTGCCGTGGTATAATCCTTATTCTGCGTTTTTAACTGGAGGAAAAAATGGACTATTTATTGACTGACGAACAGAAGATGATCAAGGAACTGGCGCATAAGATCGCCGAAGAGAAGATCCGGCCGGTGGCGGCAAAGTATGACCAGACCGAGGAATATCCCTGGGAAATAATCAAGGTCATCGCGGATGCCGGTTTGTTCGGCCTGTTTATCCCGGAAGAATACGGCGGAATGAGCGTGGGTGTTTTGAATCTTTGTATCGCGACCGAAGAACTATCGCGCGCCTGCGGAGGGATTGCTGTTTGCTATGCTGCCAGCGCGTTAGGGACGTTTCCCATCGTGCTCTTTGGTAATGACGAGCAAAAGAAGAAATATCTTCCGGACCTGGCGAGTGGCAAAAAAGTGGCGGCTTTCGCTATCACCGAGCCCGAGGCCGGCTCTGACGCTTCAGCCATCAAGACTACCGCTAAAAAAGACGGCGGCCATTATATTTTAAACGGCCTCAAGCATTTTATCACTAACGGCGGCGACGCTGAAACCTATGTCGTTATCGCCATGACCAATAAGAGTAGGGGGGCGCGCGGGGCAAGCGCCTTTATCGTGGAAAAAGGCACGCCCGGTTTTACATTCGGGAAAAAAGAAGATAAGTTTGGTATCCGTGCATCGTCCACGCGCGAACTTATATTTACCGACTGCAAGATACCCGCGGCAAATCTTCTCTCAAAGGAAGGAATGGGTTTTATCGTAACTATGAAGACTTTTGATATGTCGCGGCCGGGTGTGGCGGCGCAGGCAGTTGGTATTGCCCAAGGCGCTTTGGAATTGGCGGTAAAATACGCCAAAGAAAGGCAGCAGTTTGGTAAATCAATTTCGAGTTTTCAGGGGATACAGTGGATGATGGCGGATATGGCCACGCAAGTGGAAGCAAGCCGCGCCCTGGTTTATGCCACGGCCCGCATGGTGGACGCGGGCATTAAAGACGTAGGCAAAGAATCGGCAATGGCGAAGATGTATGCGTCGGACACGGCAATGAAGGTTACCGTTGATGCCCTGCAGATTTTCGGCGGCTACGGTTATATGAAGGATTACCCGATAGAAAAATACGTGCGTGACGCCAAGATCACCCAGATCTACGAGGGCACGAATCAGGTCCAGCGTAATATTATAGCGCTGCAGTTGATCAAGGAAATGGCGAAATAATGAACATTATCGTCTGCATTAAGCAGGTCCCCGAAACTACCGAGGTCCGGATCAACCCCGAGACTAACACGCTTATCCGCGAGGGCGTGAAATCTATCATCAACCCTTTTGACATGTACGCCATAGAAGAAGGCGTGCGGCTCAAGGAAAAATTCGGCGGTAAGGTTACGGTTATCAGCATGGGGCCTCCGCAGGCGGACGCGGCACTGCGCGAGGCGATTTCTCTCGGGGCTGACGAGGGCATCCTTGTTTGCGACCGGGCTTTTGCCGGCAGTGACACCTGGGCCACGAGTTACATCCTCTCGGGTGCGATAAAAAAGATCGGGGTTTTTGACCTTGTGATCTGCGGTAAGCAGGCTTCCGACGGTGAGACTGCCCAGGTCGGGCCGGGAATCTCGGCGCACCTTAATATTCCGCAGGTTACCTATGTGAAAAAAATTGAAGAGGTTAAAGATAATTTGATGCGCGTGGAAAGAATGATGGAAGAAGGTTTTGAAATTATTGAGACACCAATGCCCGCGCTCTTGACCGTGGTTAAGGAAATAAACGAACCGCGGCTTCCTTCACTTAGGGGGATGATGAAAGCCAAAGCAGCCAAGATCACGCTTTGGAGCCAGAAAGAATTAAACCTTGACCCGCAGCAGATCGGCCTGTGCGGTTCGCCCACGCAGGTGGTCAAGATATTTACTCCGCCACAGCGCGCCGGCGGCCAGATGCTTACGGGCGAGATTTCCGAGATCTCCGCTCAATTAGTGGAATTATTGAAGAGCGAAATAGTATTAAAGGGGACGTTCCCAAAGGGTACACCCTTCTAAATAGGCATTTTTTTAAGATTAGTAATTTCAAATAGTTACAGATTGAAAGGGTGGT
>JAUYEC010000134.1 GCA_030691585.1 Candidatus Omnitrophota bacterium | reverse complement strand
TAAGCGCCTGTTTTGTGCTCCCCATTGAAGACTCCATGGATTCAATATTTGAATCGTTAAAAATAACCGCGATGATCCACAAATCAGGAGGCGGGTGCGTTTATAAAGATTCAAATGTGTTTACTACTTATTGCGGCATAGAAAAAATTGAAACGCTCTATAATAAACTAAAGAACGAAAATCCGCAAGATCAGGGGCCCGACGGTGAATCCTTTATAGATTTGTCCGCAAAAGATATATTTACTTTATCTTTTAATAAGAAAACAGGAGAATTCTGCAAAGATAAAATAGAGAAAATTTGGCATTATTCCTTGGCGAAGGAGCGGGTTTATTCACTTGGTTTTGAAGGAAACTCAAAGGTCTCTACAAGCGACTGGCATCCGTTTTTTGTCCTTGAGAACGGCCGGCTTACGGAAAAACGCGCCGATAAAATAAAATCCGGCGATTGGGTGGCATTTTCTAATAATACGGTATCAGAAAATTGGCCGTTTAAAGAATACCGGGAAGCCAAAGGAATTAAAATTGATGAAGGCATAGGTTGGTTGTTGGGCTATTTCCTGGGCGACGGTTCAATGGGCCCGTATTTAGATAAATTAAGGTTAAGATTTTTTGATGAATCAACAGAAGCTTTGGATAAAGTATCTAAGATATTGTCCACCCTTACGCATAGAAGATATACAATCCAAAAGGATACCCGCAATAAAACTCACTATATTGTTTTGTATGACCCCGGAGTTATAGAATTTGTAAGAACAGTTACCGGTGTCTTGGGCGAAAAAAAGGAGATTTGTATTCCACCTTTGATCTTTAAATCCCCCTTGACCGTAATAAACGCATTTTTAGCCGGATTGATCGACTCTGACGGATATATCAGCAAAAATAAGATCAGATTTACCTACGCTACATCCAGCAAGAAATTTATTGAAGACCTGGGTTCTTTATTGTCGCTGCTTGGTTTTCGCGCGTCGATTAGGACAAGAAAAGCGCGTAAAGATAATTGGTTGGCGATGCACGAATTAAACTTAGATACTCATGAGCAATTAAGCCGCCTCTGGAATATGACCGGAGATCATCTTGCCAATAATTTCAGGAAAGGGCGGTTAGAAAAGTTTGCCGTCGGCCCTTCAAGATATACCAGCCGTCCCTGTCCGATTAGTTTTACGGATATCGAGCCATACCTTAATAAAGTAGGGATAGTTACCAACGACGCCGTAATCCATAGGAAATCAGTAAAGATCAAAGATAGTTTATTCTGGCTGGCAAGATGGAAGGAGAATGTGGGAGTTTCTCTGGATAAGGTCTTAGAAGTAATTAAGACCACTTTAAGTTTTAGCGATAAGCTTTCTTCTTTAGAGAAAGAAAAACTAAAGATGTGGTTATTGATCTTGCCTACCCTGCAGCGCGTGACAGAGATTAAGAGAGGCGATTGTGCAGGAGATTTTTACGATTTTAGTATTGCAAAAAATAATAATTATCTATCCGGAGAAAAGGCTTTCGCGGTTGTGCATAATACCGGGTTCTCATTTTCCCGCCTGCGGCCGAAGAACGCGGTGGTAAAGACCACTGGCGGTATTGCCTCCGGGCCGGTTTCATTTATGAAGGTCTATGACGCGGCGACTGAAGCGGTAAAGCAGGGCGGCTCAAGGCGCGGGGCGAATATGGGCCTCCTGCGCGTCGACCATCCTGACATATTGGAATTTATCGCCTGCAAAGAAGATAACAATAAGATCACCAATTTTAACATCTCGGTCTCTATCACCGACGAGTTCATGAATAAATTAAAGGACAGCCAGGATTACGACCTGATCGACCCGCGCACGCGCAAGACAGTAAAACGGCTTAATACTAAAGATGTGTTTGACCTGATCGTAAAACAGGCGCATAAAAACGGCGAGCCCGGGGTGATATTCATCGACCGGATGAATCAATTTAATCCGACTCCTCAACTGGGGCAATACGAATCTACCAACCCGTGTGGTGAACAGATTCTGTTGCCGTATGAAAGCTGCGACCTGGGCTCTATTAATCTGGCTGTTATGTTTAAGCGTTCGGGCCAGCGCTATGAGATCGACTGGGAAAGATTGGGTTCTGTCACGCGCCTGGCGGTACATTTCCTGGATAACCTTATTGACGTCAATAAATTCCCCATGTCCCAGATAGAAGAGGCAACTCGCCGCACGCGCAAGATCGGCCTGGGAGTGATGGGTTGGGCAACGTTATTGATAAAGCTGGGTATCGCCTATAACAGCGAAGAGGCGGTAGGGTTGGCGGAAAAAGTAATGTCATTTATATTGGATGAGGCCGAGAAGAAATCGCTGGAATTGGGCAGGGATAAAGGAGTGTTCCCGGCATTTTCCGGCAGTATCTATGACGCAAAAGATAAACCCCAGCGCATGCGTAACGCCACTCTTACCACCATCGCTCCCACCGGCACCATCAGTATCATTGCCGGGCCTTGTTCGTCGGGCATTGAGCCGTTGTTTGCGGTGTCCTATTACCGCAATGTAATGGATAACGATAAACTGGTAGAAGTGGACCCGCTTTTTGAGGAGATCGCTAAGGAACGGGGATTTTACAGCCGGGAACTAATGGAGAAGATCGCTGACAGCTCTTCTTTACAGGACATAAACGGGATCCCCGCGGATGTAAAAAAGATCTTTGTTACGGCGCACGATATAACTCCTGAATGGCACGTGCGCATGCAAGCGGCCTTCCAGAAATACGTGCATAACGCGACCAGCAAAACCATAAATTTCCCCAATCACGCCGGATTAGAAGACGTGCGCAAGGCCTATTTATTGGCATACCAGCTGGGATGCAAGGGGATCACTATTTACCGCGACAAGAGCCGCCAGGAACAGGTCTTAAACGTCGGCGCGCCAAAGCAGGCGGTGGATCTAAAGCCCGCGGAGGCCAAAAAAGAAATTGCTCCCCGGCCGCGGCCGGAGATGATCATCGGCACCACCACCAAGGTTGCCACAGGCTGCGGTAATCTTTACGTGACCATCAATGTTGACGAAGACGGGAAACCGTTTGAATTATTTACACAGATGGGCAAGGCCGGCGGGTGTGCTGCGTCGCAGTTGGAGGCGATCGGCAGGCTTGTCTCTTTGGGTTTTCGTTCCGGCATAGAAGTAAAATCCATAATTGAGCAACTGCGCAATATCCGCTGCCCGTCGCCTTCCTGGGAAAAGGGCCAGAGGATATTTTCCTGCGCTGACGCCATTGCCCGCGTTGTTGAGCGCAGGCTCTTAAACGCTGTGGCAGAAAAGGCGGCCCTGGAAGCGGCGGCAGTGCCGATGAAACATTCGCGCGATGACGAACGCCCTTCCACAGAAGTCGTGGAACACCACGGCGATATCGTGGGCGTCTGTCCTGATTGCGGCGGCGCTCTGCGCCATGAAGAGGGATGCGTTAAGTGTAACGCGTGCGGGTATTCGAAGTGCTAAAGATAACATTGTCGTCCGTATTCCGTCGTTCGTCGTCCGTCGATCGTCATTCGTAATATGTTTAACGAAATACGGACTACGGAAGACGAACGACTATAGAGAAGGGCATTTATGAAAAAGATTTTATACATCGTATTAGACGGACTCGGCGACCTGCCCCTGGCGGCATTAGGTGATAAGACGCCGCTTGAGGCGGCACTCACACCGAACCTCGACCGCCTGGCTCAACGCGGGAAAACAGGGCTGGTTTATCCCGTTGGCCGCGGCATCGCACCCGAGTCGGATATCGCGGTGATCAGTCTCTTAGGTTATGACGCTCATAAATATTATACCGGGCGCGGGCCCCTGGAGAGTTTTGCCGAAGGTATAGACGTGCGCGACGGCGACGTGGCTTTCAGGGTTAATTTCGCGACCGTCGAAGATGACGGACGCACGATTAAGGACCGGCGCGTGGGCCGCAACCTTACTACCGCAGAGGCCACTGCTTTGGCCAAAGAGATCAACACCAAGGTTACACTAACTAACACCACCTTTGAATTTAAAAATACCATCGGGCACCGGGGAGTTTTAGTCATCCGCCCGATGCATAATAAATTATCCGGTTGGATCAATAATACCGACCCGGCTTACGCCCGCGAAGGGGTATTTGGCGTGGCCCTGGAAAAATTTGATAAATTTGTCGTGGAGTCTTCGCCCATGCCCGGCTACGAGGATTCCCAGGGGGCAATAGAAGCGGCCGCAGCGTTAAATGAATTCACCCAAAAGGTGAACAAGGTTTTAAACGAGTCTGCCATAAATAAGAAGCGCGTTAGCGAGAACAAGCTGGCGGCCAATATTATTTTATCGCGCGACGCAGGCGACCATTTGCCGAAATTT
>JAUYEC010000119.1 GCA_030691585.1 Candidatus Omnitrophota bacterium | reverse complement strand
AAAACCTCATCTAATACCCCATCGGATATCTGGTCGCAAAGTTTATCCGGATGGCCCTCTCCTACCGACTCAGAAGTAAAAAAATGTTTCCGCGCTGCCATTGTCCCCTCCCCATAATTTTGAAAAAACGGTTTTGTAGGGACAGGTTTTAAACCTGTCCCTACAGTCAATTAGAATCTCTTTTTTGCTTCGTTTAAAAATTTATGGTCGCCGATATCATACCAGCGCCCGGTGAAAGTAAAACCATATACCGCTACCCGGCTCTTGAGCCAGCTTATATAAGAACCGGTGGTGTCATTGCCTGTCGCCTTGTCTCTGACGTATTCGCTGATGAGCCCCAGCTTGTCTTTTGGGAAACAATAAAGGCACATCGCCACAAGCGTAGAGGCCGGTTTTTTTGGCTTTTCCTGAAAATCCACTACTTTTGATTCATCGTCCATCCTGATCACGCCATAGTGGCGCGCCTCGGATTTACTGTGGATATCGTAGGCGCCGATAACCGGGCTACCTGCTTTGGTGCCGGCAAAACGCAGGAGATCACGGATGTCCTCGCTGAAAAGATTGTCGCCGCCGATAACCAGGAGATCGTCCTTGATGCGCTTCTTGGCAATGGCAAATTCCATATCTCCTATGGCGCCCCTGCGGTCCTCGAGCGTTTGAGTCAAGTCATCCACAAGGCTTATCGGCTTTGATATCTTTTTGGCCTTGGCCCATTTTCTAAACAATGAGATGAATTTACTGTTTGTAACAACGATTATCTCATTGACCGCTTTCGCAGGCTCCAGTTTCTCCACGATATAATCAATGATCGGCCTGCCTCTTACCTCTAAAAGCGGCTTAGGATATTCCTTTGTCAAAGGGTATAATCTGGTGGCGTATCCGGCCGCCAGTATCAATGCCTTCATTTTTTATATTTTCTTTACCGACTCGGCGAAAACATCCCCATAGTCAAAATCAGCCGGACGGTTCAGGAACGCAAATTTCGCGGCTTCCTCTGTGATCATCGGATAAATGGGCTTTCCTTTGGCCAAACCAAATTTATCTATTAATGCGGCCGGTTTCAGAAGTTTTATCTCAGGCAATTTTTTAAAATACGGGTTACGCATAAATTCCAATTTACCCGCGGCTTTAATAATAAAATATGCCGCGCCCCCCGCCTGTTTGTAGAGGCCGTATTCAGAACTAAAAAGAGAGCTTACCCAGTTAGAAGTGACAAGGTATTCCGGCCCCAGGTTTATAAGGATATGGCCGAACCCGGGAGGGATCACTATCTTCTCTCCTGCGGCAGCCTCTACCAATATCACCTCATCAATAACCTGGTGATCGTTGGGCTTGGGCTTCTGCAGCATACAAAAACAGTGGCCATATAAAACTTCATAGAGCTCACCGTAGCTGCCCGGATGATAGTGCCCGGCGGTCTTCATCAATTCGCGGCCCAGGAAATCCGGCTTTATTACCGTTACGTCATAACGCAGTTTATTGTTTTCCAGCAGAGCCTTGTCACTGATGCGGTATACGTCGCGGTACATATAATATAATTCCTGTGGTTCCAAGACATCCTTATCCAGGAGCACTTCACGCATCGCATCCAGCGTGCGCACCCCGGGTTTTGAAAAATTGATCCCCTTACCGAATACCAGTCCGGGCTTTGCGGCATCCAATTGTATCTCTAATCCGGATGTTTTAACGAGATCCGTGATCATTTCAATATCTCCTTTAGTTTTGCCTTGGTAAAACTTTCCACTTCCTTGCCGGTAGAAAGCCGCAGCGCTCCGTCGGAAATCTCCTTTGCCTGCTTAAAACTTAGCGCGCGGATGATGTATTTAAGCTCAGGGATGACCTGTGCCGGCATGCTGAATTCATCGAGGCCCAGGCCCAAGAGCACCAATGCCAGGTGCGGCTCTCCGGCCATTTCCCCGCACATGCCCACACGGATATTATTGCTGTGCGCCGCCTCAATTATGTTTTTAATAAGCCGCAGGACCGCCGGGTGCGCCGGGTCATAAAGGTAGGCCACCTTTTCATTGGCGCGGTCCACAGCCAGCGAATACTGGATCAAATCATTGGTGCCGATACTGAAGAAATCAGTTTCCTTGGCCAGGATATCGGCGGTCATCGCCGCTGAAGGCACCTCAATCATCGTGCCCACCTGGATATCGTTATTAAAAGGCACTTTCTTCTTTTTTAGCTCATCCTTGGCTTCTTCCAGTATCTTATTGGCCTGCCTCAATTCCTCGAGGCCCGAGATCATCGGATACATGAGTTTCAGGTCGCCGTGTACCGAGGCGCGCAGGATCGCCCGCAGCTGCAGTTTGAAGATGTCCGGCCGCGCCAGGCAAAACCTGATCGCCCGCCAGCCCAAAAATGGCTGCATCTCGCGCGGGATATTGAACTGCGACAAGAATTTATCTCCGCCGAGGTCTAAGGTACGGATGATCACCGGATGCGGTTTCATTTCTTCGGCGACGTATTTGTAAGCCTGATAATGTTCCTCCTCGGTGGGCAGGTCCTTGCGGTTCATGTAGAAGAACTCGGTCCTGTAAAGCCCTATGCCGTGGCCGCCGTGGAGTTTTACCGAAGGGACCTCCTCGGGAAATTCTATATTGCCGTTAATTTCTACGGTCTTGCCGTCTGTGGTCACCGCGGGCAGGTCCTTAGCGGAATAGAACCCTTCGGTAACACCCCTTAATTTTTCTTTTTCTTTGCCATAGGCGCGCAGCGTATCCTTGTCGGGATTGATGATAACAATTCCGGAGCTGCCGTCTACGATCAAGGTATCATTGGGGTTGACCTTGGCGGTGACACCCTCGACGCCGACAACCGCGGGGATCTCCAAGGCCTTGGCCATGATAGCGGTGTGGCTTGTCTTGCCGCCGACGTCGGTGACAAAAGCCGCGACGTTCTGCTTATGCATTGCCGCCGTATCCGATGGCGAGAGGTCGTGGGCAACAATGATCATTTTCTCACCCGAAGCCGAAATGGCCCTACGCTCCTTGCCCAAAAGATGCCGCAGTATCCTTTTACCGACGTCGTTTATGTCTGCAATGCGCTCTTTGAGGTATTCGTCTTCAATTTTAGAAAAAACGCTGATATATTTTTTCAGGACCTCGGAAAATATGTAGGCGACGTTCAGGTGTTCGCGCTTAAGCCTGGAGATGACCTCTTCAATAAGCATGCGGTCCTCCAGCACCAATAAGTGCGCGTCAAAGATCTGCGCTTCTTCCTGGCCCATTTCAGTAGAAATCCTCTTCTGCAGCTCTATGATCTCGCGGCGCGTCTTGATCAACGCTTCTTCAAAAAGCTGGATCTGAACCGCAATGTCATCCTTATTAATAGCGTCCTTGGGGATAACAAATTCCTCTTTGCCTAATTTAAAGGCGAGCCCGATGCTGATGCCGGATGCCGCGGCTATACCTTTTAGTTTGATCATTTCTCTTCCTCGCTGGTGATGATCTTCTCCAGTTCCAGCATGGCAGCATCCGCGTCCTCGCCGTCAGCCTCGATGATGATGACACTCCCTTTTTCCGCACCGAGCATAAGGATCCCCATGATGGACTTGCCGTTTACTTCCTCTTCGTCGCGCCTGACGGTGATACGGGCGTCAAATTTATTGGCCAGTTGAACGAAAAGCGCCGCCGGGCGCGCGTGCAGTCCCTGCTTGTTTTTGACGATCAATTTTTTTCTTAATAATGCCATAGATATAATCCTAGGCTATATTTCTTCAATAAAACCAATGATGATCCTGGCTAATTTCACCGGGCTGTGCCGGACTACGCCGTCTTCGACAATACTGAAATCTTCTTCAATCACCCGGTAGCCCATATTTTCTATTTTTTTCCTGTCGTTTATAACCGCGTATGAATTTTCACCGGCGTAACGCTTGAGAAATTCGGCCGGAATTTCCCCGGTGTTTATCAGGCAATAATCAAGCGTGCGCGGGTGGCCGTGAGCCACAAGCGCTTTTATATGGTCCGAGGCGCTGTAACCGTCGGTCTCCCCGGGTTGGGTCATCACGTTACAGACATAGACTTTTACCGCAGAACTTGATACCACCGCGTCGCAGATCTCTTTTATCAGCATGTTCGGCACGATGCTGGTATAAAGCGAACCCGGGCCCAAAATAATAACCTGCGCCTCTTTTATTGCCTTGATGGCATCCGGGGTGCCTCGCGGCTTCTGCGGCTCAAGAAACACTTTTTCTATCGGCCGGTTGGCCTTAGGAATTTTATCTTCCCCGTGCGTTAGAGAGCCGTCTTTATGTTGCGCTACAAGTGTCACACTTTCAAGGCTCGAAGGAATGACCTGCCCTCTTAATGCCAGGACCTTACTGGTCTCTTTGATCGCCTTTTCAAAATCCCCGGTCAGCCGCGTCATTACCGTAATAAAAAGGTTGCCGAAATTATGGCCGCGGAACTCCGAATTACCGTCAAACCGGAACTGAAAAAGATCGCGCATTAAAGTCGGGGCGTCAGCGAGTGCCACAAGGCAGTTGCGGATGTCGCCCGGAGGCAATATGTCAAACTGCTGCCTCAGCCGGCCGGAGGAGCCGCCGCTGTCGGCCACGGTAACTATGGCCGATATATTAGAGGTATATTCCTTGAGGCCGCGCAGCAAAACCGACAGGCCCGTGCCGCCTCCAATGGTAACGATCTTTGGCCCGCGGCTTAAGTGTTTCTTCTTGTAAAAGATATCTACTAAGACGCCTTCTTTTGACGACGGCATAAATACCGCGATAAAGGCGCGGATCATCATCTTGATCCCCAGGATCAAGACTATGATCCCTGATACAATGATCACCGCATCCAGAGTCTTCAGCGCCCAGGATTCCTCGAGGCTAAGGTAGCCCGTGCCTAAAACAAGCAGGATCACGCCAAAGGCGCTTAAGCCGATCCAGCGCTTGATCCCGATGCCGGGATAGAGCCACTTAAAGGTATTATAGGCCTTGTTTTCCATCGCGCGGTGTTAGACTTTTTTTTCGTCTTCGGCGCTGATTATTTTTATTATTGCCTTATCGTCACTGGACGCGCGCAGGCTGTCGCGAAAATATTTGTCTTTTAAGAGGCGCGAGATCCGCGCCAGGGCCTTTAAGTGGGGGCCTGCGGAATCCTGCGGGGCCACCAGCAAAAAGAATATGTGCGCAGGCTCCCCGTCGAGCGAATCAAAATCCACGCCTTTTTTGGAAAGGCCGAAAGCCGCGACCAATTTAGATACGCAGTCGCACTTGGCATGAGGAATAGCAATACCCTGGCCGATAGCAGTCGATCCCAATGACTCCCTGCTCATCAGGGCTTCGGTAAGTTTATTACGGCTGCGTTTCTCAATTTCTTCCGCCGCGATAAGAGCGTCTACAAGCTCTTTAATGACGTCTTCTTTTTTGACGCTCTTTATGTCGGCGACGATGGCTTTTTTAGCGAGGAAATCCATTATCTGCATCTTTTTTCTCCTTGCCCGCAAGGGCACACCGGCGCAATTCCTTAGAGCGCCGGGTGTTTCTTCGTTTTATGTATTGACCTGGGTGTGTGGTCGGAAATAAAGTATAAGGCACTATGCCTCACTGCTCGGCTTGTCGCCTCGCAACGTTCGCTTGAGTGCCAATAAATTTTTCCTTGTCGGAAAGTCAGGCACCAAACTCGCTGCCTCGCTTGTCGCTCGGCCACGCTCGCTTTGGTGCCATTAAAATTTTCCTTGTCGGAAAATTTTAATGGAGCGGCGGACGGGACTTGAACCCGTGACATCCTGCTTGGCAAGCAGGCATTCTACCGCTGAATTACCGCCGCGTCATTCGCTATTGTTTAATCGGTGCTTAAAGAACAATGCCGTATTATTTATCCGCACAAAAAGTGCGGACGGAGGGACTTGAACCCCCATGGGTTGCCCCAATAGCTCCTAAGGCTATCGTGTCTGCCATTCCACCACGTCCGCGCTATTGGTGATGATGCGCTTCTAAATTTGTTCTGCTTCGCGCTTTGATAGACTTCGTAAAACGCTTTGACGCGCTTCGCAGAACATTCTTCGAAGCCCCACCATCATTTTACTTGTAGAAGGGCGAAGAAGAATGAGCCTCCCGCGGCTCGAACGCGGCACAGCCACCTTAAAGGGGTGGTGCTCTACCAGATGAGCTAGAGGCCCAATTTAGGTTGATATCTCAAGAACTGAATTTAACATATAAAAAAATAATAACAATAAATAACAGCGGCAAAAGAACAAACCGGATTATTCTTATTCTCCAAAGAGTTTTTGCTGACCAGCTGCCTTGTTCCCTGAACTTTTTATAAGCATTAGGAAAGAATACCTTGCAAATAAAAAGACTTGTCGCCATAAATATTACTATGGCACCTATTCTCTCAATGAATTCTGCAACCCAATCAACCACGACAGCCTCCTCATTTGTTTGCATTAAACACGCCTTAAGACTAATGCTATGCTCTACCAGATGAGCTAGAGGCCCGAATCTATGATTCCAGCACTTCCTTAACTTTCGCCTTAAGTAATTCTTCAACCTTGGCCGTATACTTATCCACTATCTTCTGCAGCTCGTCAATACCCCTGAACTTATTGTCCTCGGAAACAAGCTTGTCCTTCTCCATCTTCTCTATCAACTCTTTAGCGTCCCGGCGGATGGTCCGCAGCGAGACCCTGCCGTTTTCGCCCATACTGTGGATGACTTTGACAAGTTCTTCGCGCCTCTGTTGGGACAATTGCGGAATGGAGATCCGGATCGTTTTCCCGTCGTTAGAAGGATTAACGCCCAA